>JAOAPP010000531.1 GCA_025462985.1 Bryobacterales bacterium
ACATGGAATCGACCTCAAGACTGGCAGACACATCCGAGATTTGGCTGGATTCGGATTTACGCCATCGCCAAACGGGAAGTGGGTGGCGCATGTCGCTCCTCTGGTGCATTTCGCACCGCCCTACGCTAAGAGCTACTACTTACAGTTGAACGATGTCACGGTATACCCGTTGCCGAAGAACATGAAGCCGCTCCGTCAGCCTGGGTTCGAACAATCCATCGACATTCTTCAGGAGGAGGGTGATAGATACGCCGGCATACACGACTTTGTTCCAAGGGTTGCATGGTCGCCGGATTCCGACTCGCGTTGCCTTCGTTGATTGTGTTTTCGACTGGATCGAACGGGTGGCCCTGACCCCGGTGGGAATCCGATCGGAGAGGAGCGGAACCGCAGATGCTCCATCGCCGTGGTTTCGGTCATTGGCAGCCACACCTCTATCAAACTTCCGCCAATATCTACGGACGCGATCTCTGACAGCAAGCTTTCCTGGGCCGACGGCCAACGTCTCAGGATGGAAGCATCGGGACGCGAGTATCTGCTTCAGATTCCCTCAAGATGAAGCGTCGCACTATCGCCTTCTGCTGCCCGGCAGAACGGCACACATTTGGCGATCTCTTGTCCCGGAATAGAACCCGCGAGGCACTCAGGCGAACGGTTACAGCCCAGACGGCACTAGAGTCCTCTCGCCGTTCTCCGAAATCCAGAGCAACTGTCGGATCTCGAATCCCTTGTCCAGCCGTTCATTGCCGGTGGAGCCCAACATTTCAACCAGCAGCAGGCGGACCACATCCTGTTTACCTTGAACCTCAGCTTGAATGGTTCACCATATCGCTTGTCAGTTGGAAAGCGTCAGTTCAATGCTTGCGACTGCTGCTCTTTGGGCAATTCGTCGATCCCGTTCCTCATCTTGTGATTGCGGCAACGCTGCACCGGTTGGCCTGCTCTAAAGGCTTCTTCAATGGCAGCTCGCAGGGCTTTTGCGCCGTCGATCACGAACAGGTATTTGCGGTCTGTCGGCAAACCCTGATCGCGCAAGTTAGTGAACAACTGCTTCACCGCCGCAGCGTTTTCCGTAGCCCCCACTGGTATGCCGAGCACATGTTTCACCCCGCCCCGGTCCACTCCCACCGCGCCGATGACGTGATGCGATCCAAAGCGCTGGCCATCGATGTAGAGCACCAGTAACTCGGCCTCGTTCCAGCGCCGCTCGCGTAACTGCCGGAGTTGTTCGACGCTCCCTTCAATCGCTTGGCGGCTGACGCTGCTACGTGACACACCGCCTGTTTCCGCCATCTCCGGCAGCACTTCCGCGTACTCGCGTGTAGAAACGCCACGCAGCAGCGCGCCCATCCTGCGCTGCGCCGTCGCGCTGTTCTCTTGTAGGGATTCGTATGCCGGCACGCTCACTTCGCCAGCCTGCTTGTGACGAAGGCGCGGACGCTTCCCTTTGATTTGCCGGTCGGCCAGACTCACCCGGCCATTCTGCGATCCGTGCCAGCGAACGTCGCCGCTGTTCTTGCCCGGCGTGCGTACTCCGGCTACTTGCTCAGCGCTTAAGTTCAGAATCGTTTCTATGGTCTGCCGCCCGATGCGGTCGATCACTTCATCGACGGTCAGGCGAGCCTGCGTGCTAAGTTCCACCAGCGGCAGCAGAATCTGCCCGTTGGTTTAGCGAACTGTTCGACCGTGGCGGCTGCGGTATCAGCCCCCCGGCTCACGATATGGTACGGTTTCTTCACGGCGGTGGTGCCCTTCCAGGATTGGCTTTGGCGAATCGATTCTAACGAACCGGCTGCCACCGCCGCCCTCAACCTTCAACTAACCTCGGGACACCCCCACAAATGCCACGATCTAAGCTAGGCGACAAGAGATCTTATCGCTCATCGCGCTTAACGAGAGAGCATCGGATCACAGCAGTAGTAAACTCACGCGATAGCCGGTTGTGAAATCGACGAAATTGCCGGATTGGCACAGCCTCAAAGTGTTCGAATTCAAAGGAACTGGACCTTACAATCTCCTCAAAACGCCGGATTGTCATCTGATTGAGGCCACCGGCGACTTCTGAAAACTTCTTTGCGCCATCGGACTTGAAATCAGAGCGCCATCGGATCAAGGCATCCTCTCCAAACACCAAATGCGCCCACGGGAAAACGGAAAAGGTATGTCCCCCCAGGGGGTGGTACCAAGTTGGACCGAAACTTACAACCACCTTCCCTGAGGAGCTGAGGACTTCATTCATAGCGTTCAGGATGGAAAGCGGGTCTGCAAAATGTTCGAACGCATCTATGGAGACAATGACATCCGCCATCGATTGCGGCGAAGTTGTGAAAGTGCAGATATCTTGAACGCCAGCAGCGACTGCGTTCCTGCGAGCTATCTCTAGAATGCTCGGCCTGATATCCACCCCGATAACCCGTCTCGCGCCAGCTCTAGCTAGTGCGACGGCCTCGCAGCCCTCGCCGCATCCAAAGTCCATTACAGTCTTACCCTGAACCTGTTGAATCAGTTGAGAGCCTAAATGACGCGTGAGCTTCGAAGCACCGTCAAGCGCCGCTGCCTCAGGAGCAACCGCGCTTTCAGTCCCGCGTGTCACAGGGAACATTCGTTTCAGCAGTTGATATTGCAGACTGGTTAGCATAGATTTTGCCTACAGTCGATTCGTACGGTCTTAACCAGTTCAGAACTTAACTTGGACTCTAGGTCCAAAAGCTGACGTCCAAATGTAGCGAGAGCGAGGGCGTGAGTGCAATCCTTCCGGCTGGAACCTCCCTGCAAAGCGGTACCGGGAACGTTACATAGTACGGTAGCACGGGACATAGGAGTTCTTTCGAGGATGTCCCGGACTTAGTTGAAGGTTGAGGGCGGCTGAGTTTCAAGTTACGCCACTTTCTCGGAGGAGGCGTTGAGGTTGCGTTCGCTACCGAGAACGACGGCGAGAGCCCAGAGGTCTCGAGGCATTTGTAGAGCGAAGGCGGAAGCTGCAACCGCTGCAATGTGAACATGTCCGCCATGCCTTCACGTAAGCTTTTTGCCGCCGATTCATGTTGCTGCTCAAGGAAGCGCGCCAATTGTTCCAGCCGCTTGATGCC
>JAOAPP010000540.1 GCA_025462985.1 Bryobacterales bacterium
GCTCTTCGAGATAGTTCGCGATGGACCGCCGGCTCTTCCTCAACGCGAGGGTGAGGTCTCCTTGGGCGATTTTCAATTTTCCGGTGGACCTGTCCGCCGTGAGGCAGACGTGCATATACACCTTGAATGCGCCGTCCGAGAGTAGCGCCATGGCGCGGGTGACCTCGCGCCCGGCGGCGAACCAGCCCATTGGGTTCTTTAGAGGGATCCGTTGCTGGCTCATAGCCCTCTTGATTCCCTTCTCGCGAGCAACCGTAAGATCTCGTCGCGCAGATTCGTCTCAATCGTCTTCTGCTGGTCGCTGGCGTCTTCGAGTTGCACGAGCCTTGCGATTAGGGCATCTTTCTTCATCCGCCGGAGCCTCGCAATTCTGGAGCCCAGCCGAGCCCGATGCTCTCCGGGCGCATTCCGGACCAGTTTCTGAAGGGCCTCCTCTTTCACTAGCGAGAAACGGCGTAAGCTGCGGTTAGCTGAGTAAATCTCGTATGCCTCATGATTACGCTTGATCGTATCGGCGGAAATCGAAACGCCGTAAAGCGACTCCACGGATCGGCAAATCGAGTTGTAGGTGATCTTGTTCCCGGTCTTCCAGAGGCTTGCGACGGCGCCGGCAATCCTCGTCACCGTGGCCTTCTTTTGATCAGCCCACCGGTCCTTCAGCCAGTCTGGTGACTGGTGGCGTCCGCGACTCATTGCTGTTCTGCGCCCGTGATCGTCACCAGGCGCTGGCCATCGGCCCGTGCCGCTTCGATCAGGTCCATTTCGTCAAGCGTTAACCGGCAACTTTCCGTGATCCCCCTCATCTGTCGTTCTTCCGCCAACAATCCCTGTGCCTGCGCGCAGCCGGCTTGCGTTTCTGCCCACGTCCGTTTCTGAAGGACCTGATCTCGCTTAGCCGGATCAGGTGCGTTCCCCGAACACCCGATGCAGGCGAACTTCGCCGGGCACATATTCCCTACGGTGCAGGTTCCGCCGATGACCTCGGTTAGAGCGCCGACCTTTCCTTCGGCTTCCCTGAGTAGCTTTGCGATCTCGTCAGGACTACGCCGTATCTCGGCTGCGAGATCGATTCGATCAACAAAGAGCATCTCCGCCGCGGCGATCACCTGGTTCGCGGTTGGCTGCGAGTAGTACTTCGTAACGCTCGTGTCGCGTTGATGTAGTATTCTGGCGATCACCTCGATTGGAACGCGCTGATTCACCAATTCCGTGGCATACGCGTGGCGAAGGACATGTGAAGAGAGCTGAACCGGCTCCCCATCGATAGCCCGAAAAGTTAGGCCATGAAGCAGCAATCGGACCATTCCATTGAGTGAGGTCTGTGTTACCCCGCGAGTTCTCCACTGCAAAAGCAAGCGATCGGGCGCTGTCTTGTTTCTCTCGATCGCTACGATTGGGATTTTCGTATCACCACACTGCTCGATTTGAAATCGCATCAAAGAGAGTAGTAGGTCTTTCGTATCATCGTCGATGTAATAGTCGGCGCGCTTGCTGCGCGTGCCTTTGGGGAATAGGCGCAGTAGCCATCGTGAGGTCATTTTGGGGCCGACGTTTTCCAGTTTCTTCACGCACTCGGGATTTTGAGCAATCTGCTGTGTTTCGCCGAGCCGCGCTCCCAGTGACGGTGCCCATTCGGATCACCAGCGCGCCCCTCAGCATGCCGCCGTAAAGCCCTGCCCAAGGGATAAACTCACGGCCCTCAGTCCGTTCAAGAAATCGAATGGTTCGGCCGGAGCCCAAACCGTAGCTCAACAAACAGGAGTTGTCTCCCCACTTTCCGATGTGGGGATATCCCCGACGGCGGCAGAACTCTCTTCGAGCCGCAACCACGCCGGCATCTGCCTTGTGTTCGATGTCCTCGAACAGATGATGGCGCAGGATATCGAGGAACCAGAACGGTTCGCTGCCGGGACCAGCGGAAGCCGGACGCAGGTATTCCACGAGAAATGCTCTGCGCTCGTCTGCAAAATGACCGGTCAGGGCTGCTCGTTCCGATGCACGCTGTTCTGCACGCATTCCGCGGGAGACGGCGTGATCGAAAAGGGAAAGCGTGTCCCATAACATGAGATCCACTCGTACAGACGTCTGGCCATCGCCAGAGGGGACTGGCTCCTGATAACTGAATGTATACGGCAGGTGCTCCTTTCCAGTCTCCACAAGGGCGATGGCATCTCTCACGGCCCTGTATAGCCATGCAACCTGATTCACACGCAGAGCGGCAAGATGCCGCAAGCGATAGAAGTGCGCCTGAACTGCATCAGATTTGCGTTTCGCGCGCTCGCGCTGCTCTTCGGAGTACGAGCCTTCCGGGCGAATGACTGAAAGCTTGTGGCGGCTGGTCAGCGGCTTCAAAAAAAATGCTCGCATCGTCTCCAGCTCCGGCCCGCTGAGCGACTCGCCATACTCGTCGAGAGCGTGTTGGATACCGGTCCAGGCACCGAAAACTTTCTGCCGAGTCGGCCGGTTGAATCCTAAACCGACTTCCTCGTTCCAGACCTTAAAGAGGAGAATGTTTGGATTAATTGTTGTTACGTCCTCGACACCCGTTTCGAGCATCAGCCTGCCTATAATGTGCGCAAAGATTCGAATTTTGCTCAGTACGAAGTGCGGAGTGCAGGTTTGGACCTTGATGGCCGAATACAGCGTCATGACGTTGTGAGGTGGACCCCATCGTTTGGACAAAAAATCGGCGGTCCTTAGATGGAGAGGCGGGCTGAGTAAGAGGGTGGCGGTAAAGCCGCCCTCCATTCCGGACTTGCATCGGTGCTCGGGTCGCGTCCTCGCGGAGCCCTGTCCCCCTAGCAAGCATTTCGAGTGTACGGCAATGGGCGACTTGCAGTAAAGCGAAAAGCATCCATTCTGGCAACAACAGCGGTAAATCCCGGGAGCTTGAGGGCAGAG
>JAOAPP010000547.1 GCA_025462985.1 Bryobacterales bacterium
AAGTGTCCGCCAGATACGTAATGGGAAGTCGGCATCGCGTCGCCCGACCTATAAGGCGGTTTGAGATCGCGACTTGCCGAGGATTGCTCGCGCACCTGCGAGGACTTTCTCGCGCAGATCACCCGGCTCGATCACTTCAATGTCGCCGCCGAAGCTAAGGGCGAACTGGACGGCTTCGTCTTCGATATCAAATCGCAGCTTCACCCGGATGCGGTCTCCTTCGAGCGTCTCTTCCTCAAGGCGCCACCCGCCATAGCGACCCAGCGCATCACGGAGGCGTTCGCGAGGAAGGTTGCGTAGTAACGAGGTAGCTTTTCGCGGAACTCTGCCGCCGAGTGCTCCCAATGGGCGGCGAGGTCGAAGTCGGGCTCGTAAGCCGCGGGTCGATCGAGCGCGGCGGCCTGACGGATCCTTGATACGCGGTAGGTGCGTGTCTCACCTTCCACTTTGGCGACTAGGTACCAGGTGCTTCCCTTGCAACCAAGCCGAGCGGATGACCCGTCCGCTCGGCGGGCTCGCAGAGATCGCGAGCATAAACAAATCGGACTTGTTTGCCGCGCCAGATTGCGTCCGAGTAGAACGGGCAGGGACGCGATCGATTCCGCGGGATCGCGCCAGCCGCGCGGGTCGACAAGGATACGATGGCGCGCCAACTCGGCTTGTTCACGCGCGCCGGCGGGTAGGGAGGCCTGCAGCTTCAGCAGCGCTGCTTCCGATTCGCGCTTGAGTCCCAGGTCCGACATGAGCCGGGTCGGCCGAGCAAGAAAGAGCGATTGAATCTCGGCCGGGCTGAGACCGGTCAGCTTGGTTTGATAGTCATCGAGCAGCGACCATCCTCCGCCCTTGCCCCGCTCGGCAACCACCGGAATGCGGGAACCGCTGAGTGCGTCCATGTCGCGCAGGATGGTGCGCTCGGAGACCTCGAGGCGCTCGGCCAATTCCCGTGCAGTCATACGCCGACGGCTTTGCAGCAGAAGAAGGATCGACAGGAGCCGATCGGCGCGCATAAAGAGACGTTAGCAATGAAATATGACACGAGGTGTCAGGAATTGACCGGCACACTCGTTCGCATGAAGCCTCTGGATGGACAGATAGTGCTGGTGGCGGGCGGCAGCCGTGGCGCGGGACGTGGGATCGCCTTGGCCTGTGGTGAAGCGGGGGCGACGGTCTATGTTGCGGCCCGAAGTTCGAGAAACGGCCCCAAACCGCTCGACGGCGTGCCGGGCACGGTGGAGGATACAGCCGCGGAGGTGAGCGCTCGTGGAGGGCGAGGTATTCCGGTTTGCGTCAATCTCAGCAGTGAGGAGCAGGTTTCGGCACTGTTCCGCCGCATTGAGCACGAGTATGGCGGTCTGGACGTTCTCGCCAATGCCGCATGGGGTCCGAACGTGATGCCTGAATGGTCAAGACCGTTTTGGGAATTGAGCCCTTCGTTGTGGCCTGAAACACTCCAAACGGTTGGCGTGTGCTGGTTAACCAGCGTATACGCTGCTAGACTGATGATCAAAGCGGGGCGCGGACTGATCGCGCACGTCACCGACAACTACTACGTTCCCGAAGATGTCTCTTCAGGCGGCCCGCATCCCGATCCGTCGGCATGGCGCGGACAGGTTCTGCACGACCTGGGACACGAGTGCATCAAGCGGCTCATTTTTTGGAACGAGCAAGTACACGAAGAAATTCAACGTGGCTGTAGTGGGCCTCAACCCAGGTTTCATGCGGACCGAAATGGTGCTGATGCACATGAAAACCGACGCAGAAACAATTCCGGTTTGACCTGAGCGAGACGCCGAGTACGTGGGCCGCGCGGTTGTGGCCCTCACCACGGCTCAAGATGCGATTGAGAAGAACGGCGAACTGCTCTGGGTGTGCGACCTCGCGCGAGAATACGGATTCACCGATATGGACGGACGTTATATCCCGCGCTTCGATCCGAAGGCACCCGTGCAGGCGTTCCCGTGCTGAAGCGGAGAGCGGCGTTCGGATTCCGAGCGCACTCGGGCTGGGCGGCGCTGACTGCTGTGGCCGAGCCGGTGCCTGCGCCGTTGATCGTACGACGATGCCGGATCGAGCTCGCCGATCGCAGCATCGCCGGCTCTGTGCAGCCTTATCATACAGCCCAGCAGATGCCCTTAAATGATGCCGAGACATACCTCCAGAGTTGTTCCAGCGCAACCGCGGCCATGGCACGCAAAGCAGTGCGGGATATCTTGGCGGAACTAAGCGATTACCAAGTGGCGGGTGCGTGCGTGCTTCTGGGATCGGGGCGTCGGTTGCCCAGCTTGGCCGGCATTCTGGCTTCGCACGTGCTGATCCACACCGCGGAAGGCGAGTTTTATCGTGCCGCTCTGCGTCAGGCGTGCGAGTGCTGCGGTCTGCCTGAGATTGGAATGACGGAGCGAGAGCTGGCGGCGAAGGCTGCCCAGGCGCTCGGGCGTTCTATTGAGGATTTGCAGTCGATAGTCGCCGGGTTCGGGAAAGTGGTCGGGCCACCTTGGCGGCAGGACGAGAGATTGTCCGCGTTGGCAGCATGGCTGGTTCTGACGCGGCGCACGTGAAGTACAACCTTGACCGAATACGCCCAGCGTTGGGAAGCGCCCAGGCGGGGTGAGGTTTCCATCATTCGGCATCCGGAACTTGAATCGGATTACTCCCGATATGTCGTTAGACATCTGAGCCTGTCAGTCAAGAGCTCGCGCGAGAAAGCTTGCTGAATCCGGAGCGGGTTTTCCACTCGATGTTCACAGGTGAACTGCAGGTCTTTGGCTCCCCTGATCGACTTTGGCGTGCGTTCTCATAAAGCGTTGCATTGTATGGCTGATGATCCTGCCAGCAACGGAACAGGATACGAATCCACTTGAAAGCTAATGCTCTGACGGCCGAGTGATGAGATTTTCCTTTGGCACGTAGCTGCTTATAGTGGTCCTTTGCCCAGGCTGAGGACGCCATCGAGTGCAACGCCCATTCGTGAAAGGTCTGGCGCAAGAACTTCGGACAGGACCAACGATAGTGAACCCAGTGCTGTCTTCCACTACTTTCGACCACCGGGGCAATGCCGCTGTAGCATTGAATCTCATGAGCTGTTCGATACCGGTCGCGACAAGTTCCCAGAGCAGCGATCAGTCGAGGCGCCAGTGCTGCACCTGCACCGGGGAAGGAATCGAAGATGAGGAAGTCAGGATGCGCGTGTGCGAGCTTCTCGATTTGCGAGTCGTATGAGGAGATCGCATCTCGGATCTCGTGCAAGATTTTAACGAGTGCTAATGCGGCAGAGGACGAAGCGGTAATCACAGCCGAATCGTTGGTTGCTGTAACCGCACGCCGGATCTCTTCCAGTCTCGCTTTGATTTTTTCGGGGCTACGACTATTGTGATCGGCGAAGAAGCGTTCGAGTGTTTTTGTCCTGGCCTTCTGCACCGATTCCAAGGTGGGCCATCGCTCGAGGAACTCTTCCGCGATCTGCGAACTGATGTCGCAAAACCAATTCAACACCTGAGGAAAGTACAGTTTCAGATGTGAAGTGAGACGTTGTGAGAACCGGATTCGCTCATTCACGAGCTTGCGCCTTTCTTCCACCAGGAAACGAAGAGTTCGCGTCTCCGCAGTATCCGGAGTGATACAACGCAACTTCTCCCGATGCCGCGTCAGGAGATCGAGCAATAAGCCGGCATCATGTGGATCGCCTTTAGCACCTGACGGTCGGAAGCTCTTGCGGTAATTGGCCAGCGTTGCTGGATGGATTGGGAAGATGACCAGGTGTTTGTACTTTGTAAGCATGAACACCAAGGATCCGCGTACCTGCTCTAATGCAATGGCGATAGGACGCTCCTGGTAACGCTGCGATAGCTCCATGGCCCAGGCGTCTACGGCTTCGGGAGTATGCTCGATCTCGTCGACTTGAATTCGACCTGATTGCACGTCCTGCAGCGCAAGTACGTGTTTCTGCTCGGCCCAATCGATTCCTACAAAAGCGGCAAACTCACAACCCTCAACAGCGTCAACGCCCATTCCTTTTTCCTCCTGTTTCGAAGAATGCTTTGTTTCCGCGAAAGCCTTATAGCCGAGTCTGACTTGCAGTCCAGACAACATCTGAGTATTCGTTCAGGAAACAAAATGTACCCGCTGCTCGAACCTCTAACGAGAGACATCGTGTGTCGCCTTGATCAATTCGTAGCAGCGGGGATGACTGGCACCTCCGCCAAGATAACGAAGATGATGTGCCGCTTTTCCACAGCCCTCGCGGCGCGACTACTGTGAAAAAATGCTCAGCAGCTTCCCAGCCTTTGAGCAACTATAAGCCTTGTTCGGGAGTGACTCGGCGACAAGGGTCGAGGGAATGCGAGCAAGTAGATGCCGAGTCACTTTCGAAAAGGAGACTAGAAGGAAGCCGCTGGCGGGGCGGGACGCGTATGGAGGTTCAAACGTCCTTTGGTACTGCTCCGGGATTTGAAACGGACTTCGGTGTACGCCAGAGTGCAGGTTCGGAGGTCTTTATTGGATCTTCCGGCACACGTTCTAACCAATCTACGACCGGCTCCG
>JAOAPP010000550.1 GCA_025462985.1 Bryobacterales bacterium
ATCCGCGACAAAACCGAGTCGCTCTACAGTCACTTTATTGACTGGGGTCGCTTTCTTAAATCCTTACGGAAGCAGCCGCCCATGCAGCGCAAATTTCCACACGCTCCAACCCAGCGCCATCAGCGACCCCAACATCATCGCCACGCCCATCCATCGCATGCCGGTCGGGGACTCGGATCCCCCTCTGTTTCTCCGCACATTTTCGGCGAACTCAGTCCAGTTCTTGGCGTCTAGGCTCGGAGTGCCACTCTCTCGCAGACTGGCCTCAAATCGCTCAATCCAGGGAACCTCGTCCAGCCCCAGCGCGGTCACATAACTGCGAACGATACCCTTTCGGAACACCCCGCCCGGCAAGGCGCCGTACTCTCCCGCCTCCAGCGCAAGCAGATGACGCGACGCGACTTTTGTCCGATCGCAGATCGTCTCGATCGAGACCTGACGCCGCTCCCGCTCCCATCGCAACTCGTCGCAGAATCGTTCCATTCGTTCCGTTAACCCATGCCGCCGCAGACAAAAATGGTTCAGGCCGCGCCAGTTCCTCGAAGAATAGACCGGAATATTTGCCGAAGTCAAAGCCCCATTGGTGTTATATGCCTACCACTTACCAGATTGGAACCAGACTAGTTAGACCGGGCCCCCAACATTTCGCCAAGCTATAATCGCCCAAGGAGCCCGCTTCATGCCTGCAGAGACCACCCGCCAAGGTGGAGAACCGTTGCATCGCATCCCAAGTCTCGATGGTCTTCGGGCGCTCTCCATCTTTCTCGTTGTCGCCCTCCACAGTCTCCAGCGCCTTGACCTCAAATCTCACTTTTCGTTCCTCCTGGTGGGAATCTTCAACGGCGCCACTGGCGTCTTCATCTTCTTCGTCATCAGCGGCTATCTCATCACGAGCCTTCTGCTTCGTGAGCACGAAAAGCGCGGATCGGTGAGTCTGCGCGGCTTCTACTTCCGTCGGGCCATGCGCATTTTGCCGCCTCTCTATGTCTACGTCGGGTTTCTTTTGCTGCTGGGCTGGGCGGGCAAGCTGCCTATCTTCAAGCTCGACATCATTAGCGCACTCTTCTTTTTTCACGACTACGCTCTCAGCCTGATGTGGCCGCTGGAGCACTTCTGGTCTCTCAGCATCGAAGAGCAGTTCTACCTCATCTGGCCCCTCCTCCTTTTGTATTGTCTTCGCCGGCCAGGCCCCAAAGGCAGGTTGAAGGCCAGCAAAATAGCCATCGCCATCATTCTCATCGCGCCCCTCATTCGAGTCGTCAGCTTCACCCTTGCCCGCGACACCGTCCTGCACAACAGCTACAGTTTTCACGCGCACGCCGATTCGCTCATGTTCGGCTGCCTCCTCGCTCTGGTGCAGGGCACCCCTGTATTTGAGCGCCTCTACAGATTCGTGACGAAGATCTGGTGGATTCCGCCCGCCGTCATCGTCATCTCCGACTGCGTGAGCGCGCGTTACCAGAATTACTGGGACTTCCCCATCGGTATGACCATCTGCGGTGCCGCGATCGCGTTCTTTCTCCTATGGTGCGTCCGCAACCCGGCTTCTGCTGTCGGCCGCGTCCTCAACTCCCGCCCCATAGCACACATAGGCGTGCTCTCGTACAGCATCTACATATGGCAGACGCTGTTCCTGAATCGTGCCAATGTAACCCTCTTTAGCCCGTCTCTGAGGCTCCTCTACACGTTTCCCTTCAGCTGGCTCGTAGTCCTGGCCGTAGCGCAGCTGTCGTACACCTTAGTTGAGCGCCCCTCGTTCCGTCTCCGAAATTATCTGATCAAGAGTTTCGGTTTGTATACCGAAAATCGCCGGATCCGCCAGGCGTCAGTGTCCAACTCTAACGTGTGACCCCCAGAGGAGCGTTCGCCCGATGTTCCGCTATACTTGCAGCAGAATTGCTGCATCACGATCCGCTCCGGCTCTGACGAAAAATGCGGTTCGCTGAGCTCGACGGTAACTCAAAAACTGCGGTCTGATCGGTGATTCAACCGGTGGGACGGAAATATAAGCACCGGTAGTTCCATCTGTGCCAAAGAGAACGAATGCGCCTTCCTTTTCCGGATCATGTTTCACTGATTGCCGTCTGTTATTTCGCCGGAATTCTCTGTGTCATTCAGCTGCTTCAAGGCACGAATCCCACCTTCGCCCTCTTCGCCGCCGCATATATCGTGGTCGCCGCAATCGCCTTCAACGTTGCAGGCGGTTTCTCCCGCACGTCCGGTGCCTTTATTTTCTTCAACTCTGTCCTCGGAGTTATCCTGGGCCTCTGCCTAAAAGCTTTTCTCGGAGAACCAGCCGACTCCAATTTGCGGGTACCCCGTTTGACGATCGCGGTCTACCTCGTTGGCATGTGCATGATGTTGGTGGCGGTCTATCTCAGCAAGAAGGCGAGGACCAAGCGCGCCCTCATGGGAAAGATGGTGACCGACGCCAATATGCAAACTGCTACCGTCGGCTGTCTCGCCGCCGGTATCCTGATTTATTCTGCCGGCTATTTTGTTCCTGGGGGTAACGGTTCGCTTCTAAGCGCGCTCAATCAACTCAACCGGTTTTTCCCTCTGGCGATAGTCCTTGGAGTTATCAATACGATCCGCCGCAGTGGCGGAACCCGCAGCATCAATTTTCCGGTTTTGCTCAGCGCTGGCATCATGTTCACCATTGGTGTGGTCAGCTACTCGAAGGAAGGCATGATCGCTCCTTTCGCCGCTTACCTGTTGGCCGCTGCTTCCCAGCGCTATAGGTTATCCCGCACCCAGCTCGTTATCTGCATCCTCACGACCCTATTCATATTTCGATACCTCGTCCCCTATTCCCAATACGGCAGGAGCTTTAAGGAAGAATCCGGGGCAGCCAACATCGAAACCTCTCTCTCTCTCCTCTCAAATCTCGGATATGTTCGTGAGCAGTATCTTGAATCCTCCGCAGGCGCATACGTGGAACGTGTGTTTGGCTATTACAACACCGCGCCGGGCTTCTTCGTCGGTCTCCAGATGGTCTCGATGGATGTTGCGCTCATCCTTCACACTGACCAGTTTGGAGTCTTTGGCCCTTT
>JAOAPP010000553.1 GCA_025462985.1 Bryobacterales bacterium
CAAATGCTCTGAATGTGGTACACGATATCTCGCGCATACTCTTCCAACGTGTAATTCACGCTGGATTCAAAGTCCGTCTGCGAACCGTCGTAGTCGATTCCCAAACCGCCGCCGACATCCATGAACCGCAGTCCGGTGCCCAGCTTCTTGAGCTCGACATAAATTCGCGCACCTTCAATGACCGCTGCCTTGATCTGGCGAATGTTCGTGATCTGGCTGCCCAGATGAAAGTGAAGCAGCTGAAGGCAATCCTCCATCCCCAACGCTTTCAGATGCTGAACCGCCTTAACCGCCTCGCTGACCGTCAGACCAAACTTGGAACGGTATCCGCCGGAAGACTTCCATCGCCCCGAACCGCGGCTCGCCAGCTTCAGGCGAATTCCAATCACGGGTTTTACGCCTACTGCCCGGGCATGCTTGATGATCAGTTCGAGCTCGGTGTACTTTTCGACCACCGGAATGATGCGCCGGCCGATTTTTTTCGCCAGCATCACCATCTCGATGTACTCGTCGTCTTTGAATCCGTTGCAGATGATCGGAGTCTCGTTGTCGGCGACCGCCAGTACCGCCAGAAGCTCCGGCTTCGAACCCGCCTCCAGGCCAAACTGATACGCCCGGCCGAAGTTGAACACCTCCTCCACTACCTGCCTTTGCTGGTTCACCTTGATCGGATAAACGCAGCAGTAGCCGCCCTGGTATCCGTGCTCACGAATGGAGTTATCGAACGCCTGGTGCAGCTCGCCCAGCCGGTGCTTCAGGATATCGGCGAAGCGAATCAGGATGGGAAGCGAAATACCGCGCCATCCGAGGGTGTCCACCAGTTGTTTCAGGTCGATGCGCCTGTCCGGCTCCTTGGTGGGATGCACCAGAAGATTGCCGTTTTCACCAACGGAAAAATAGCCCTTCCCCCAGCTGGCGACGTCGTACACTTCTGCTGCATCGGTAACAGTCCACCGGTCGGCGGGTTCACGCACTTGGGCGCCTACAGCAACTTTCGAATTCAAGAACAACTCCTGGGTGGGATAAAAGGCGGACAAAAACGTCGGAAAATCGGCTCGTCCCTAAACCCCAATTAGACCATGGAACGGAGGTTCACTCGGCAGTTTGGCCGTCACTACCCGCCAGGGCGCCCCGTGCGAAGTGTCAGGAAGGCAGAGTGGCTGTTCGTAGCCAGAAATTAGTGATGTCCTCGGCCGCGCTCAGCAGTCCTTCCAACGTCGATGGCTTTTTGAGGTAGGCATTGACATGCAGCTCATAAGCTCTCCTGACGTCTATCTCGGCTTTGGACGAGGTGAGGACGATGACCGGAATCCGACTTGTAAGCGGATTGCTCTTCAGTCTCGAGAGCACGTCGTGTCCACTCACTTTGGGCAGGTTCAAGTCCAGCAGGATCAGGTCTGGCAGCAATCGCTTCCCGGAAGTTGAGCCATGCACCATTTCCAATCCTTCTGCGCCGTCCCGAGCGACGGTAATGTGAATATCGGCCTGCAACTCGCGAAACACCTCCTCGAGAAGGCGCACGTCTCCCGGGTTGTCCTCGATAACTAAAATCTCCGCTACTTTGCGCGGCTCTCGCTTATACATCCTGCCTGACTTTGCTGGATTGTCTCTATCTAGAACATTACCCTGCTGAATCGTTTCACCCCTTTTAACACGCTCCTCGCTGACCATACTATTCGTACTAGGGTGTCAGGGATTAGTACTCCAGAGCGCGACTTCCTCCAGAACTTCCTTTCCGTCGGCTCACTACTGTCAAGAACGAGGTTAGAACACCAATTGACCGCAGCCCTCCCACTCTTCGCTCCCGCGGCAGTCGCGCCCGGCCGCACGGCGCGGCCATTCGAAGCACAGCAGCGGCGAAGCCCTGGCGCCTTGCTGTATGCCAGGGTAAAAGCCAGCCTGCGCCGAGACGGTGTAGACGACTCGCTGGAACTCTCGGACCCGCTGCTGTTCGCTCTCGCCCGATCGGTTGAGGAACGGGACAGCTCCCTTGGCCGCCATTGTGAACGCCTGGCGCTGATGTCCGCCGTGATGGGACTTCGGATGGGATTGGGCGCCGAAGATCTCCGCACACTCCAGCGCGGCGGTTATGTCCACGACATCGGGAAAATCGCCTTGCCCGATGCCGTCCTGCTCAAATCCAGCCCACTAGATGAGCACGAATGGGAGATCATGAAGACCCATCCAGCACGCGGCGAGGCCATCTGTAGCCGCGCTCGCTCGCTGCAATCCGTACTCCCTTTGATCCGCCATCATCATGAGCGCTGGGACGGATCCGGCTACCCAGACGGCCTCAAAGGTGAACAGATTCCTCTCCTTGCGCGCATTCTTCAAATGGCGGACATCTACGATGCGTTGACTGCGGAGCGCTCTTACAAGCGCGCCTTTTCACCCGAACAGGCTTTGGAAATAATCCGGGAAGAGACTCGCAGGGAGTGGCGGGACCCCACTCTTCTTCCAGTTCTTGAAGCTGTGATCCCGCTCTTCCACTCCGAGTCATTTTGGGATCTGGCGCCCCTCTCGTTGAGCGCTCTCGGAACAGCCCTATATAGCTAGGTCCGGCGGCTCCCGGCTGTACATAACGGCCAAGTGGGAGTAGTACCAGAGTTGCCAGGCAGGCCGGAGAAGCCGGGGAAGGCCGAGTTCCAAGAGTCGACGAACGCACTCCGCGCTTTCTCGGTCTTTTCCCAGATTTGAATCGGCAATTTATAATTTCTTCGACCGCATCTTTCCGTCAGTTTGGCGGATTTTATGAAAACACCCACCACCAAACTGACCGTCCTGAACGACCAACTCGTCTCTTGCCGGCTATGTCCCAGGCTTGTGTCGCATCGTGAAGCGATCGGCGAGATCCAACGCCGCGCCTATCGGGGCGAGCAGTACTGGAGCAAACCCGTCCCAGGGTTCGGCGATCCGAAAGGTCGGCTGCTGATTCTCGGCCTCGCGCCCGGAGCTCACGGCGCAAACCGGACCGGCCGCATATTCACGGGCGACCGGTCTGGTGAATTTCTGTACCGCGCCTTGCATCAGGCCGGCTTCGCAAACCAGCCTCACAGCATTTCTCGGAAGGATGGGCTTCAACTCTTTGACGCTTACATCACTTCGCCGGTCCACTGCGTGCCTCCCGACAACAAGCCGCTCCGGGAAGAGATCCTGACCTGCCGGCCTTACCTCTCGCGCGAACTCGCATTGATGCCCCAAGTTCGGGTGATCGTTGTTTTGGGCCGGATCGCCCTGGATTCTTATCTTTCCGTCCTGCAGGACAAAGGGTCGATCAAGTCGCGCGCCCCCTTCCGCTTCGCTCATGGAGCATCGTTCCGACCGGTGACGCCCGGCCCGCTCGTACTCGCGTCGTACCACCCCAGCCAGCAGAATACGTCCACCAAGAAGCTGACCGCCAATATGCTGCGCGAGATTTTCGAACAGGCCCGGCACTTTCTTGCTGAGCCAGATGTCTACTCGATTTCAGCCTGACTTGGCGGCTGTTAAAGATCTGTAATATTGGTGAAGTACTTGCGAGCTGCGGGAACGAGTAAAATGATAGATGTAGTGGACTTAGAGGAGCGCCAATTTCGGAACTGACTGGCAGCAACCCGCAACTTTGAACATCTCGTTATGACATTCCTAAGTTCGCTGGTAGTGCTCCTGCTGACTCAGCCTTCCCTCGCCTCGCGCCTGCGGGCCGGCATCTTCGACGACACATTCTCCGGATTGTACAAGCTCACGCCATTCGACTGGGCGTTGCTGATCCCCTACTTCGGAACGCTATTTATTCTTTCCATCTACGGCATACATCGATACGAGATCATACGCCGCTACCGCAAATATCGATGCAATCTCCCCACTGTAGCTCCGCGCCAGTTCGAGCAGCTTCCCAGGGTAACCATCCAACTGCCTCTTTACAACGAGCGCTTTGTAGTGGACCGCCTGCTGGAAGAGACCTGCAAAGTCGATTACCCCAGGGACCTGCTGCAGATTCAGGTACTCGACGACTCCACCGACGAGACGCATCCCTACACGGAGCGCCTCTGCAACCAACTGAAAGCGGCTGGGCACCCCATCGAATACCGCCATCGCACGAATCGGCATGGCTTCAAAGCGGGAGCATTGCAGGAAGGCCTGGAGAGTGCCACCGGCGAATTGATCGCCATCTTCGACGCCGATTTCATTCCGCCGACGGACTTCCTCACACGCACCGTTCACTTCTTCACGGCTCCCGATGTGGGAGTGGTGCAGACCCGCTGGAGCTACCTGAACAAAGAGTTCAACATTCTGACTCAGGTGGAGGCGATGCTCCTTGATGGCCACTTTGTTCTGGAGCATGGTGCGCGCTGCGGCTCCGGTCTGTTCTTCAATTTCAACGGGACTGCCGGTGTTCTTCGTCGGGCCATGATTGATGATGCCGGCGGGTGGCAGCACGAAACTCTCACAGAAGATTCCGACCTGAGCTATCGCGCGCAGTTGAATGGATGGCGGTTCGTCTATGTGCCTGCCCTCGACTGTCCGTCTGAACTTCCCGTCGAGACTTACAGTTTTCAGGTGCAGCAGGCGCGGTGGTCTAAGGGACTCACGCAGGTCGCGCTCAAGCTGCTCCCCCTCATTCTCCGGGCCAAGCTCCCTCTACGGGTGAAGGTGGAGGCGTTCATGCACCTCACGCCGAATATCTAGTATCCCCTGATGATCGTCGTTTCCATGC
>JAOAPP010000574.1 GCA_025462985.1 Bryobacterales bacterium
TACCGCAGACGGTTATTTCACACTCATCGCGGTGAACAGCGGTAAATGCCTGGACGACTCCGGAATGTCGCTGGCGGAAGGAGCAGCCGTCATCCAATGGGCTTGCTGGGGCGGCGACAACCAGAAGTGGAGCATAAAGCAGTAAGCCGGTTCAGCCTTCCGGGCCGCCATGCAGTCGACGAAGGCTCGCATGGCGGCCTCTTCAGAGTTCCGTGTCATAGAATACAAGCGGAATCCGCCGACGATTTCGCGAATGCAAACCACTGTTCAACTCTCCCTCGACCTCATTGATCTTCCGGAGGCCCTCCAAACAGCCGATGTGGCCATAAAAGCAGGCGTCGACTGGCTCGAAGCCGGAACACCCCTTATCATCGCGGAAGGAATGCACGGCGTCCGTGCCCTGCGCGAACGCTACCCTCACGTGCCCATCGTCGCGGACCTCAAAACGATGGACGGCGGCTGGCTGGAAGCGGAGATGATGGCAAAAGCCGGAGCTACTCTTGTCGTGGTGATGGGTCAGGCGCACGAGGAAACGGTCGAGCTTGTCGTGAAGGCCGGCCACGATTTCGGCGCAAAAGTAATGGGCGATAACATGGCCATGCCTGATCCGGTCGATGGTGCGCGCAAGCTGGAAGACTTGGGCTGCGACTACATCATTCATCACATCGGGTACGACATGCGCACCCTCCGCCGTAAACGCGGTCAGGCTGCTCCAACGCCGCTCGATCGGTTGCGCGAAGTGGTAAACGCGGTGTCCGTTCCCGTGCAGGCCGTCGGAGGCTTGACGCTCGAGCAGGCAACGGAAACACCCTCATATGGCGCCCCCCTGGTGGTGATTGGTGCGCCGCTCGCCATCGACGCGCACGCGTTTCGCACGGCCGAGGGCGATCTGGAAGGAACCCTGCGCTTAATCTGCGAACGAGTGCACGCTTACGGCGACATCAGGGTAGGAAAAGAGGCAATGGCATGAGCAGACAAATACCGGGACTGGTGAACTACGGGCGCGAGCCGCTTTCCGTTGAACTGCGCGAGGTCCCGATACCGGAAATCGGCGATCGCGACGTTCTCTTGCGAGTGGGCGCGGTCAGCATCTGCGGCAGCGATCTCCATCAATGGCGCGGATCACATAGCTGGCCGGTCAACTACCCCTGCATTCTGGGCCACGAGTTCGCCGGTACCGTCGCGCAAGCAGGCAGTCGCGTCACTGCCTTCAAAGAAGGCGATCGCGTTGTGAGCGAAACGGCCGCCGTCATTGACGAATCATCGCCCCTGAGCCGCAGCGGCCTCTACAATCTCGATCCCACGCGCCGCGGCTTCGGCTACGGCGTTGACGGAGCCATGACCGAGTACGTGCGCGTCCCCGAGCGGTGCCTTCATCGCATCCCATCCGGGTTGCCGTTCGAAAAGGCCGCCCTGACCGAACCCTGCTGCGTCGCCTACAACGCCGTCTGCGTTAACGGGCGCGTCCGGCCCGGCGACAGCGTGCTCGTTCTCGGGCCCGGTCCCATCGGGTTGCTCTGCGCCCAGATGGCGAAGCTGAGCGGAGCCGGTACCGTGATCGTCGCCGGGCTGCCCAGCGATCGTTTTCGCCTGGGTGTCGCCCGCCAGCTCGGCGCGGACGTGACGCTCGAAGAAGGCGTGCGTGAGTACATCCCGACACTTGGTGATGGCTTCGGCGTAGACGTCGCTATTGATGCATCCGGCTCGTCCGTCACGCTCCAGATGGCTTTGGCCGCAGTACGCCCGGCCGGCCAAATTATCAAGGTAGGCTGGGGACCGCAGCCGATTCAGTTCAGTCTCGACCCCTTGGTCCAGAAGAACATCACGCTTTCGGGAAGTTTCTCCCACAACTGGCCCATCTGGGAGCGCGTCATCTCCATGATCGTTTCCGGGCAGATCAATCTCAATCCCGTGATCAGCAAAGTGTGCGAACTCCCGCACTGGCTCGAGTGCTTCGAAAAAATGGAGCACGGCGAATATGTCAAGGCTGTGTTGACCGCCTGATGCCGCTCAAGATATCGGCTTTCCCGAAGTGCTATCTGGAGACCATCGCAACCGGGAAGATGTCCGTATTCGAGTGGATACAAATGGCTCGGCAGCTCGATGCGGACGGCCTCGAAATGTACGAAGGCTTCTTCACCGGCCTTGAGCCCGACTATCTCGACAAGCTTGGCCACACCATAACGGAAGCGGGTTTTCAAATGCCCATGCTGTGCTGCTCCCCCAACTTCACAGCGCCCGATCCGGATGAGCGAAAGCGGCAGATAGAACGGCAGGCGGAATTGATTCGCGTCACCCGCCGCCTCGGCGGTCCCCGAGCGGTATGCCGCGTTCTGAGCGGCCAGCGCTATCCCGAAGTGAGCTGGGAGCAGGGACGGGAATGGGTGGTGGACTGCATCCAGAGTGTGCTGCCCGTGGCCAAAGAGTACGACATCGTCCTCGGCATCGAGAACCACTACAAGGACGGCTTCTGGAAATATCCGGAGTTCGCCCAGAAGATGGACCTGTTCCTCGCCATCGTCGACGCCATCCACGACAGAACGCATTTCGGCGTGCAGTACGATCCCTCAAATGCAGTGGTGGCAGGCGACGATCCTGTTGAACTCCTGCGTAGAGTAGCTGACCGCGTGGTGAGCATGCACGCCAGCGACAGATACCTCGCCGAAGGAACAACCCTCGACCAGTTGCGTCAGAGCGACGGCACCATCGGCTACTCAGCGGACCTCAAACACGGAGTCACAGGCAAAGGCTTGAACGACTACGACGCGATATTGAAAATCCTCGCCGACCATCGCTATAAAGGCTGGGTAAGCATTGAAGACGGCATGAACGGAATGGAAGAAATGGCGGAGTCATTGGCCTTTCTCCGCACCATGTCGGACCGTTACTTCGCCTGAACCCGAATCTCAGGGCTTCTCCCCGGCGGTAAATTGCACCGTCGATCTCGACCTTGAAGTTTTCTCGCTTATTCATTTTCATGAGGGTTGGAAGAGAATCGCTGCAGAAGCTATATAATTCCTGCGCACCAGATCAGCAGTTCTATCTGAGATCGGAGGTCAACATGGCGTACATCGCAAGCAATCCTAAGAGTTACGATGGCAAAGTTGCTGGTACAGGGCAGTGTGTATCGTTTGTCCAGCAAGCCAGCGGAGCTCCACAAACCGCGCTGTGGAAACGAGGAAAAAAGGTCAAAGGTGATCTAACAATCACTAAGGGGACCGCCATTGCGACGTTCAACGCGGTGGGCAAATACACCAACAGCCTGGATGGCACCTCACACGCTGCGATCTACATTTCACAAGATGGGCTCGGCGTTGTGGTTTGGGACCAGTGGAAGGGACAGCCAGTGCACCAGCGAACAATTCGTTTTCAAGGGGGAGCCATCGGTGTGAAACCAGTAAACGACGGTGATGCTTTTTATGTCATTGACTGACCGCAGTTCGCGCATACGCATGTTCATTGTCGCCTGTTCGATTTGGGCATCAGGTCTTGTTTGGGCTGACGATCCACTGCCCGATACGTCGCTAACTTGCCCGGCGACACTAGAGGTGGCGGAAACGGCCATTCCTGTATCGGGCTGGCAGGTTGGCAAT
>JAOAPP010000578.1 GCA_025462985.1 Bryobacterales bacterium
ACGCATGACTGAGCTGTACACCCATATCAGCAGTCGATCTCTGCAGGAAGCTGCAGAACGATACGAGCAGAGGAAGGCGGAGATGATGGCCGAAGCGAAGAGAAAGCTCGAGCAGCACACGGGGAAGGCGCCGACGCCGATCCTGAATTGAAGTGGCCACAAGCGCCTCGAGGCACTCTGGCGCGGATCCATTCCGTACGATGTTCCGTACATTCAGAACCGTACGCTGCCCGTAAGGCTTGCAAATTGCTAAATTCATTGGTGGGCGGTCACAGGATCGAACTGTGGACCTCCTGCTTGTAAGGCAGGCGCTCTAACCGGCTGAGCTAACCGCCCATCGGGTGGGACTTCTCCATTCTCGCATCAGGCAATCCGAACGCCTGTCAGGCGCCGACGAGCCGGGCGTATAGGCTCCGGGCCACCCCGACATCGGTCGTTCCCTTGACGATCGCACGGCCATCCGGGAACACCGTCAAGTCATACTTCGACATCGTCATCCTCAGCGCGAACTCGTTCACGCGCACCTCGCCGAGAGGCCGAAGCCGGCAGGCGAGTGAATGCAGATCCAGCGGTTTGGCGACTTCATGCAACTGAACTGCGTTTCGACCGCAGAGACTCACTGGCACTCGGCGCTGCCCTTCGAGATGCCGAAACTGACGGGCTACGCAAACCGTACATGCCTCATCGCGGCTGCCAGCGTTCACCGCCCGGCTTGTTCCTTCCCAAACATCCAGCGCCTGAATCTTGCAGCTGAAGTCGGGCCATCCCACGAGCAACCGCAGCGCGGCCGCTATCTGCAGAGAAGCAACAGCAGCGGTGGTTGAAGCCAGAACTCCGTCCACATCGCAGGTGGGCTGGATTCCCGTCGGCGGCTCGGGGTAAACGCAAGCGAAGCAGGGCCCGACACCCGGTTGGACCGGCATCATGATTCCATAGCTTCCAATGGCGGCTCCGTAAATCCAAGGGATGTCCCGTTTAACGCACACATCGTTCAACAGATAACGCGACTCGAAATTGTCCGTTCCGTCGAGCGCTAGCGAACAGCCCTCGAGCAATTCCTCCGCATTCGAAGGAGTGAAGTCGGCTACATGTGTTTCGATCTTAACGCTTCCGTTAATGCAGGCGAGCCGTCGTTGCGCCGCGATGGCTTTGGGCAGTTCCCCGGCAGCGTCGTTTTCGTCGTAAAGCCATTGCCGTTGAAGGTTGCTGTGCTCGACATAATCCCGATCGATCAGAACGAGGCGTCCCACGCCAGCACGAACCAAGGCTTCGGCTTGGAAACTGCCCAAGGCGCCGCATCCAAGCACCGCGACCGAGGCGCTGCGAATGCGTTGTTGGCCTGCTTGTCCGATAGGGGGAAACAGGATTTGCCGCGAATACCGTTCCTGCTCGCCCTCAGTCATATACGACGATAGTAACAACCGGGAAGGCGTTGTCCGGCGACATGAAACGGCGCAAGGGGAGAACTGATGAAGCTGCGGGCTGCCCAGGGCAAGCTCAAAATCGAGCACAGCATAATTGATGGCCTGCGGCCGGTCCTGGAGCGCTTTCTGAAACTAAATCCGCAGGTCCGATCGGTCATTCCAGGTGTAATCCGGCCCGTACGAGACGCAAAGGGCCTTCCTTCCATTCGCATCACCGTTCAAACGACGAATGGCTGGAAGGCAATCGCGTTGAGCAAGGGAGCCCGCCAGGAACTCTTCATCAGCACTACGTTGACAAAGGAAGACCTCCAGCCGCTAATCCAGGCAGCGCTCGAAAGCTAGTCGAGGTCCCAACCTGATCTTGCGTAAAACTGGAGGGATGGATTATAGGCAGTTGGGCTACTCTGGACTCAAAGTATCTGCACTTAGTTTCGGAGCCGGGACCTTCGGCGGCGGAACTGAGTTTTTCCGGGCGTGGGGTTCAACCGAAGTCGAAGAAGCGAGAAAGCTGGTCGACCTTTGCCTCGATACCGGGGTCAACCTGTTCGATACGGCGGATGTTTACTCGAAGGGACTATCCGAACAGGTTCTGGGCAAGGCTATAGAGGGGAAGCGGGACCGGCTGTTGATCTCGACCAAGGCCACGTTCCCCTTTGGCGAAGGCCCGAACGATCTGGGTTCCTCGCGCCATCATTTGATCCGTTCATGCGAGAACAGTCTGCGGCGCTTGAACACAGATTACATCGACATCTATCACATGCACGGGTTCGATGCGACCACGCCCGTCGAAGAGACCCTTGCAACACTGGACACCTTGGTGAAGAGTGGGAAGGTGCGTTACATCGCGTGCTCAAACTTCTCAGGCTGGCATTTGATGAAGTCGCTGGCCGTCTCTGAGAAGTATGGCTGGGCGCGCTATGTCGGCCATCAGGTCTATTACTCGCTGGTCGGGCGCGACTACGAATGGGAGCTGATGCCACTGGGACTCGACCAGAAGGTGTCCGCGCTTGTCTGGAGTCCGCTAGGTTGGGGCCGGCTCACTGGCAAAATCCGGCGAGGACAGCCGCTCCCGGAGATCAGTCGGTTGCATAAGACCGCCGAACAGGGGCCACAGGTGCCAGACGAGTATCTTTACAGCGTGGTCGATGCACTGGACGAAATCGCTCGTGAAACCGGAAAGACAGTTCCGCAAATCGCTCTGAACTGGCTATTGCAGCGGCCGACGGTCGCCACTGTTGTCATGGGGGCTCGGAACGAAGAACAGCTCAGGCAGAATTTGGGAGCTGCCGGCTGGAGTCTCAGTCCCGAGCAGACAAAAAAGCTGGACGACGTGAGTGCTCTCCCGCGCACCTATCCCTACTGGCACCAGGCACAGTTCACAGAACGAAATCCGCTCCCGGTTTAGCAATCACTTTCACTTGGAGACCCGCCCGGCAGAGCCGTGAATACGCTGATACTCTCCCATCTCACGCTCCGCTTGCGCTGTTTTTCCCTGTTTACGATACAGGCCCGCTAATCCGAAGTGGGCCTGCGCCGCAAGCGACCTTGTTTTCTCAAGAGAGATAACCTCCGCCCAGGCCTTCTCCGCAGCCGCTGAATCGCCGCTGAGTGAGTTCGCCTTGCCGAGTGCATACAGCGTCTCCGGCATCTGCGGCCGCAGCCTGTCGGCACGCTCCAATTCAGTTGTAGCTTCCTCCAGCTTGCCTTCCTGCAGGAGCGCATTGCCCAGCGAATACGCGGTCTCCGCATCGCCCGGCTGCAATGTTGCTTCCACCCGGAACTCGTCCTCCGCCTTCGGCCATTCCGAAGCCGCCGCGTACAACTGCCCCAGAGACAAATGAACGCCGGTCGTATCCGGCTGGAGGCGTAGAGCCTCGCGATACTCTTTTTCACCCTCAGGGATCTGGCGGAGTGCGGCATAGCCTTCACCAAGCGCCTGATGAGCACGAGCCGAATCGGGATGACTAGCCTCAAGCGTGTCCATTGCTTCTTTCGACAAGAGGCCGCTTGCCCGTCCCAGGTAATAAAGCAGTTCAGGATCGTTCGGGTTCTTTGAGAGCGCTGCATTCAGATGCGCGATGGCTTCCGGCAGTTTCCCGACGCGCAGTTCAGCGATCCCGAGCACATCCTCAACATGAGCCCGCTCAAGATGCGGAATGGCCTCGCCCGCATAGCCTTGCGCCAGCAGCGCGTATCCCAGCATCTGGTGAGCGCCGATCAAATCGGGGTTGAGTTCTAGAGACTTCTTCAACGGAGGTATAGCTGAACCGTACTCGCGATTTTGCAAATACGCCGCTCCGAGATTGACGAACCCAGGGGGCAGAGTGGGCGCCAGTTCCGTCACTTGCTTGAACTCTTTTATGGCATCGTTCAATCGGCCATCTTGCTGGGCCGCGATGCCCGCTTTCGCATGTTCCACCGCTTCCGGCGACACGGCTTGCCAGGCGAGCCCAAGTGAAAGGACCAAACAAATAGTCAAAGCTGCGCCCCTTCACGCAGTTCCAGGAATTGATCTGCCCGAACATCATTGATCATCTGGTGAACGCCTGATGGCCACCAGATTTCGATAGTCGCTTTCTCCGCCTTCCCTAATCCGAAGTGCACTCGCTTGTCGCTGGCCGAAAGATAACTGCCTGCTGACGTCGCATACTGGCTCTGTCCATTGACGCGCAGACGCGCTCCGAAGCCGTCCCGATTGCTCTGCACGCCGCTCAGCAATATCGTGAGCCAGTGCTCACTCCCGCCGTGATTGCGGAAGACAACCGGGTGACCGCCGAGCACGCTCACCACCACGTCAACCCAGCCGTGATTGTTGAGATCGCCGAACGCGGCGCCGCGTCCGGCCACGGCAACATTCATACCCGTATCGGCGCGCTCGAATCGCCCTTCGCGATTCAACGCAAGCAGCGGCGGCTCCAGATAGTGCAGAGAAGGATCGATCTGCTCAACGTTATCCATAACGTGGCTCTGCGCAACAAATAGATCCTTCCAACCATCGTTGTCCAAATCGTCCAGTCGCATGCCCCAACCCGAGCTTCCGGCCGACAGCGTACCCAACCCCGCCTCCAGGCTGCGATAACTGAACGAGCCCTTACCGTCATTGTGATAAACGGCGTAGATCTGTTTAGCGAGGTCAGTCACCACAATGTCCGGCAATCCGTCGTTGTCGTAGTCGCGAAAATCAACGCCCATTCCGGCGAACGGCTTGCCCTCGTCTGATAGTGAAACACCGGCGTCGAGCGCGCGTTCGGTAAACGTTCCGTTCCTATTGTTATGGAACAGGAATTGTTCCATCCCGTCGTTGGCGACGAAGATGTCCGCGTAGCCGTCCTCATCGTAATCGTTGAACGCCACGCCAAGCGATCGGCCCTTTTTCGTGGCTATGCCAGACTTGGCACTCACATCCTCAAACGTTCCATCGCCGCGGTTGCGGTACAAGACATTCGTCACTGGCGGAAACTCGCCAGGAGGGCAGTAGGTCTGCCGGACACATATTTTACTGTGCGCCATGTTCCATTCCATGTAGCGGGTGACAAAAAGGTCGAGCTTGCCATCGTTATCAAAGTCGAAGAATCCCGCAGAAGCCGACCAGCCGCCGCCCGCGACGCCCGCCCGCTCGGTTACATCCGTGAATGTGCCATTGCCGTTGTTGCGGTATAGAATGTTTTGCCCGTAACTGGTGATATAGATGTCCGTTTATCCGTCGTTGTCGTAATCGCCTTTAGTCACGCCCATTCCGTAATTCCCTTCTACGGCTTTTGCAAGAGCGGCGGGTTCAGTGACATCTGTGAATGTGCCATCGCGATTCTGCCGGAATAGCCGGTTCCAGTAACGCGGATC
>JAOAPP010000627.1 GCA_025462985.1 Bryobacterales bacterium
GCAATCTTCTGCGCCTCCAGCAACGAGAGGTAGGGACCGCCCGCATCGTAGGCCGAGGAGGCATCGGTCAGGCGTCCGTACAGATTGCGTCGAAGATCGGCCAGCACAGGCGAGCCAGAAAGCGAGGCCGCAAAGCCCTCCATGACATGGAGCTGCCCGGCAAGATCGGGAAAGTTCCCCGGGGACAGGACAAACTGGAGGGCGGCGCGCTCCGGTTCGGGATCGGCAAGATAAAAGTAAAAATCCCGGGCCGAGATTTCAGATTCGTCTTTGCTCTTCTTGTCTTTGACGACCGTGACCGTTACCGGGATCGGTGAGGTTGCGGGCTGAATGCTGAACTTGAGGGGGAAGTTTTCGGGAATGACGCGATCCGTGGATCCATCAGGATTGACCCGGTAAATGCGACCTTTGCCATCTCCGCGGAGCAAACCCGCGCGATTCAGTTCGACGCGCGCCAGTGACTTGGAGTCGGATGGCTCCACTCGCTGCAGGTTCTCCGGCGCCAATTTCACCTTTCGGTTATCGTTGATCATCAAATCGTTCACGCGGTCGAATTTGATGCGCCCGTCAGGCATGACCTTTCCGACCAAAGCGGATTGCGCCTCAGCACGAGCGGGCAAGAATATGGCAGACCACAGAACCAGAACAGAAGCCGATTTCAATGCTGTGCTCAGGAAGGTGTGAGACATCGGATTCTACTGTGCCCCAGTCTTCACTTTGTGCGGAGTCTTTCGGACATCATCTTCCAACAGGACCGCCAGATCCGAATTCATCGCCTGAAGCTTCCCAAGCACCTGCTCTGCATCCTCAAACTGCCGACGCTTCAGGTAAATGACACCGAGATTGTACTGCGCGTTTTCGTTGTTCGGGTCGACTTCCACTGCCCGCATCTGACTCACTAAAGCGTCATCGAGATTTCCTTGACCTTCCAGGAACTTTGCGTAGCTTGTGTAAGCCCAGGCAAATTTAGCGGGCACGGGCGTCGGCATATAAGAAAAGCCGAGATCGTAAAACGCCTTTGCGCTCGCCGTATCTTTGTTTCGCCCATATAGATTCGCCAGGCAAAGGTAGCCTTCCGGATCGACCTCTTTGCGAGAAACGAAGTTGCTCAACAGCTCGAGCGTCCGGTCATCTTTTTTCAGTTCGGCATGTGCAATGTAGAGACGAACCAGGCGATAGCGTGCGTCCTTATCTTCAGGCGAAACTCCAACGAGTCGTTCCAGAAAGCCGACTTGGTCCTCGTATCGCTGCTGTTTTCCTGCGCTTTGCGCCGCCAAGCCCAAGGCCTTCGCATCGTTGGGGTGCTGCGCGAGATAATCGTTCGCCAGTGCCGCAGCGGAATCGAACTGACTGGTTTGGACATACACTTCCAACTGCATGAGGCGAAATTCGGGAGTCTGGTTGGCTGGGTCTCCCACCTTGCTCAGTTCGGTCTGAGCGTCTGGAGCATGCTTCATGGCCAGGTTGATGCGGGCCAAGGACAAGTGCATATCCGCCGTGGCGGTCGGAGCGCGGGCAGCTATCTCGTAGTAGCGATGCGCATCCTCAAGACTGTTTTTCGCTTCCTTGATGGAGCCAAGCTTGTAACACGTGACCGGATCCGGATTGTCTTTCTCCAGCTTGAGAATCTCGAGATACTCGGCTTCCGCCTCATCCATGTTGTGAGACGTTTCGAGCGCTTCCGCGCGGCGTTTTCGCGCTACGACGTTTTCAGGGTTGAGCTCAATGACATCGCGCAGGTATTCTCCGAGTGCTTTCGGGTCCGACTTGAGCGCGAGCACGACCATCTCAGTGGCCTCAGTGTCTCTGGCCTCCTCCAATGTGGCTGACCGGAGGACGCGAGCCACTTCCTCCTCCTTCCCGGCTTCGGCGTAGCATTTCGCTAATGCTTTCGCAGCCGCGAAGTTGGAGGGCATGAGGTCAAACGCTTGTTTATACGGACCAATGGCTTGGTCGCATTTACCTTGGCGGGCATACGCATCGCCGAGGGCCGAGTAAATGGCAGGCACTCCCGGAGCTATCTGTGTTGCATGGACCAGGTACTGAACGGCGTCCTGCCATTTCTGATTTGCCGAAGCCACAAGACCCAATCCGAGGAGAGCCGGGGGGAAGTCCGGGGATTGATCAAGAATGGATTGGAAAGTGATGGCCGCATTCTCCTTGTCGCCGCTCGCTAATTGGAGCCGACCGGATTCCACCTTTGCGTCAAGCGATTCAGGATGTTGAACCAGATAGCTATGAACTACGTTGTTGGCTTCGTCAATCTTCTTGAGCCTGCTGTATGCGAAAACGAGCAGGCGAAGGGCCCGGGTGTCGGAAGGAAAGCTTTTGAGCGAAGCCAACAGGGGCTCAACGGCATCGTCATAGGCGCGCGTCTCGACATAGCATTGGCCCAGAGGCAGGTTTGCAGCAGGATTTGAGGCGACAGCCTCTTTCAGAAGTTTACTCGCCGCAAGACAGTCGCCCGTCCGGTAGAGATTCAGCCCGGCTTCGAACGAATCAGCGTGGGTCGCAATAACACAGGAAGCGAAGACGCAGGTTACAGCAAGGCCTCGACATGAGCAAGACCGAACAGTTTGTAGACCCAATTGAGCACCGTTCGCAATTAGCCTGTTAGTTAGGAACTTCAATTTAACACCAACTCCGAATAAATGCAAAGCGAAACGAGCCGAACGAGTGAGTGTACAGTCGGAACGTCCGGCGATTGGTCTCTTGCACTTCATTGGCCGAGCGCGTGCTCCGGCATCCTTGATAGGATGAACAGCACGAGACCCGCTTGGAAGGCTTGCCGGGATTCAGCAGCATTCAATGAATAAGAACGGTCCAGACGATCCGGCAACTCCCGGAGAATTTACTCGGTTATTCCGCGACTTGGACACCCCCGAGCCCAAACCGGCTGTCACGCCGAACCCACCGGCCGCGACCCCGGCCTCTTCAGAACAGGCGGTCACAAGACCGATGACCAGGCTGTTCAGCGCCAAAGCGCAACCACAGCGTCCCGAGCGAGCCTCCAATGTTGCTCCATTGGAGAGCAAACCTGCCGCGGGTGAGTTTACCCAATTATTTCGGCCGGCTGAGCCGGCGCACCCCCCGCCACCTGCCGAACGACCGCCTCAACACCCGGCTCAGGCGGGCGAGTTTACACGGATGTTCAGTGTTCCTCCTCCGGCCCGAACGGAGCCTGTTTCGCGGACACCTCCACCGGCCGAGGCGGGCTTCACGGAGCTCTTCAACGCGCCTCAGTTTCCGGGTCCCGAGAAAGAAGTGAACTGGAGAGAGCTGGAATCCAACCGAATTCCGCAGGTGAACAAGACGCCTGGGGAGTTTACTCCGGTGTTTGGCCGTTCCAAGGTGCCCATCGACGAACCGCCCCGGCCAGCGCCATCCGCGCGCGGAGTGCCGGAAGAGGGTCCATTCTCGAAGACTGCAGGGGGATCCTTTGAGGCGGACGTGCACTCCGACGAGTTCGCGCGAATTATCAATCAGGCGCGCCAACGTTCCGGGGCGCAAGGGCAGCCTCCAGGAGTTGCTCCAGCCTCGATGTCCCAGCAGGCTCAGGCTAAAGTGGAGCCGCCGGCCAAAAGAGCCCCTCAGCTTTGGCTCCTGGTGGTAGCGATCGCGGTTGTGCTGATTCTCGCGTCGGGCGCAGTGTATCTGTTTGTGCTTCGCGGCTAGTCGATCACGACCAGCAGTTCCAGTTCAGGATTCGGGATGTCTCCCGGGATGTATAGACCGACCTGCCTGGTCTTCTTGATGTGCTCCCAGCACGGACCGCCTTTGCTCACTTGGAAGTATTGTGTATCGGCGCGGATCGAAACCGCGGGCGGGGGCGTGGGGAGATGAGTCAGAACGAATCCCGGCAAGGCGCGTCTCACTAACTCCGGAACAAACTGTTCGGAGCACATTTTGACGAGCACCGGCACGTTCGCGATCACCTCGTTTTCAGCGCCGCCGCCGCGCACCGCCAGGATCCAGGACGACGAGCCGAGGCAGCGCTGGTCCAGAATGTCGCCTCGATAGAGATACTGAGCGCTCCCAGTAAGGGGAATGTGAAGGCAGTTCTCGGGCAGAATGATTTCGAGATGGCGGCGGATGTGAAGATCGAGCGCATTGAAACACTCGTCGAGATGCATGTGATCGTAGAGCGGCAGCGAGCGCGGATGGGAATCGAGAGCATAAGTACAGAGCGCGCCGGCAAGCCTCGACATTTCAAGGAAGAGCTCTTCGGGATGGCCGCGCCGCACCGAGTACAGGTGTTTCAAAGGGGCCAACGAGGAGTTGATGGTGTGAAGGAACCAGAAGCGCGCGAGGTCTCGCGGCGCTTTGCCCGGCTGCTCCGTGGCCGAGAGCGAAAGAGCGGCGGTGCGATCTTCGAGCAGCTGCACCAGGCGGCCCAGCAAGGACAGGAGGCGCGGACTGGCGGTGATGTCCAGACAAGGCGGAATGAAGGATGGATCGAGAGTGAAACCGCCCGCCCCGGAGCGGACGACGCGGGCTATAGGCAGGCCAACCAGATCGGACGCGTCCTCGGTACCGAGCAGCAGCCGTATGTTCTTGCGTCCAAGCGGGACGGGACGTTCGTCAAGCCCGGTGGTTTCATCGCAGAGCGGCCGCATTTCGGAAACGAAGCGCGTGCCCCCTCCCGCTGCGCCGTCGAGTGAATAGTTGCGCGCATTGTGACGGTCCGGCGGGATGGCTAGAAAAACCGTTGTCTTGTTTTCTGTCAGAGGGAATGCGGCGGAGAGGTCACGGGCTGCGGGCGCGCTGTCGAGGACCGGCATGTCGAAGGGTAGTCCGTCGGGGAAAATGCCGCGAGCATGAAGGAGCAACGCTTGCCCGTTCGCAAGAGCTTCGGCGCTCAGTTCGCCGCCGATGAGTCCGTAGTTTGCGGTCCACAGAGCGGAGGCAGCGAAGTGAATGGAATGTTCGAAGTAGCGATTCTGGGCCTGGAACTGATGAGGCCCCAGGTGCATGCCTTCAAACCACACGATGGGCGACAGGGATTTCATGCGGACTGCCCCGGGAGCAGGATCACCAGTTCGAGCTGAGGATTCGGGAAATCCTCCGGAACATAGGCCGCCACGTTTTGAGAGCGCGTAATAGCCTCCCAGGCGAGCCCGGTCTGGCTCAGGCTGAAGTACTTGTAATTCAGTTTGACCGGCAGGGAGCCGGGCGGCGAAGGCGTGTAAGTGAGCGGTACTCCGGGGAGCGCCTGCCGCACCAGATGCTCGATGTGATTCGCAGAGCAGACTTTAAGGAGATGCGGCACGCGCGCGATCAAATCGGCATGATTCACTTCGGCATTGACGGCCAGATACATGCGGGTGTTGGCGAGATACTTTTCGTCCTCCAAAGCGACGCCATAAATGGAAGCTTTGATGTACTTCAAGGGCAGCGCGACGAAGTTGGCCGGCACAACCGTCTCAAGCAGAATGCGGAGTTTTGCATCGAGGTCATGAAAACAGCCGGAGAGGTCATCGTGATCGTACTTGGGAAGATCGCGCACGTGAATATCCTTCGAGAAGGTAGTGAGCGATCCGGCCAGGCCTAGCATTGCGGAAAAGAGCTGCTCGGGATGGCTATGTTTTCCTTCGAACAGGTGGTTCAGCTTCGGGAAATAAGAGTTGATGGTGTGCAGCAGCCAGAAGTTCGGGATATCGGAAGCGGTGAAATCTGCCAGCACCTGGTTTTTGTGTCGCCGTCCATCGGATAGCTGGCTGCTTCTGGCGGAAAGAATTTCGACGAGCTTGCGGGACATGGAGACCAGATACGGGCTAGCGTGCATGTTCAGCAGAGGTGGGACGAAGGCCGGGTCCGTCAGGTAATCGCCCGATTCGCTCCGAACGACGCGCGCGACACGGAGGACGGAGTATCCTTCCCGCAGTTCGGTTCCGGTGAGAAGGCGGAAGTTCTTTCTTCCGATCTGGACGGGACGTTCAGAGAGCCCGGTAGTTTCATCGCGCAGCAGGACGGTTTCGGCGCGGTAGCGAGCTGTCGGTTCACCGTTTTGGGAAATGTTGATGCCGCGTTCCTTGTGCTCGGGAATAGCCAGGTAGAGGTCGACCTGGCTGCAATCCTCAGGGAAGACTTTGTCCAGGGGCTTGGCAGCGGGCGGCTCATCGGTTTCGGGGAGATCGAAGAGCAGGCCATCGGGCAGCACACCGGAGGCTCGGGCGAGCGAGAAGCTGCCGGAGGCGAGTGCCTGATGGTCGATGCTCAGTTCCTGAAAGCCCCACGGCCGAAATGCGAGAGCTTCGAGGCGGAACTGAAGCGAGCTTTCGAAGAATCGATCCTGAGTCTGGAGGTGCTGGGGTGCGAGCGCGGTTCCCTTTGACCAGATGATCGGTTGTAAACGCTTCATGCAGTTGCCTTAGATACCGGCCAGGAGGACGGTTCTATTTTGCGACCTCCGAGACGCAGGCCAGTTCCTTAAAGTAATTTTTCTGGAAGACCAGCGGCCCACCCAGCATATCGACGTTGAACCGCACGATCACCGGCTGGTTGGTGAGCGGCGACGGGATGGGCAGGTCACTGCGGCCGCCTTTGAGCATCCACTCCGGGCTCGGGACCGGCTTGTCCGCATCGAAGAAAAACTCGAAGAGGCCCCAAGTTCCGTCGTAATTCGGATACGGAAGTTCGGTGCCGCTTCGAGCGGTGAGACGAACCCCGGCTCCTGTACCAGGCCAGGTAAAGCGCTGGGGCGGGGAGTTTGGCTGGAGCATTGCGGTTTGCC
>JAOAPP010000630.1 GCA_025462985.1 Bryobacterales bacterium
CGCCACAATTCTTCACCAGATGGGCATCGATCACACCAAGTTGATATACCGATTCCAGGGCCGTGATTTTCGTCTGACGGACGTCGCCGGAAACGTAATTGACCGGCTTGTTGTCTGATCCCCGGCCGGCACAGTCACCTTTCGGCATTGCCTAAATATGCCGAAAGCAGGTTCTGAAGAAGAGGCTCGTTTGGATAAGGATGGACCCGGTACTGCCGGAAGCCTTCGCCCAGTGCGACGCCCGCTCTTGATCCGCAGGCCCTTGTCCAGCGTTCCATCTGCAGTATGTAATCATCCATTCCGTGCTGCTCTCGGAGCCACTTCCGTTGGCTCCGGTGCTTGGCAAGCATCGCTCTCTTGGTTTCAAATGCAGACGCGACATTGACGGTGAAATCAGGGACGGTCAGATTCCCGCTCCGGTCCCGCCCGTCGATCGGGTCCATGAAGTACAAGTGCGGAATGGCACGCAGGGGCGGACTCGCCGTTCCTGTCGCGTAGTTCGGAATGGACGACGCGAAGCACGCATCACGGACAAGCTGGCTGGTTGCTTCGTGATCGGATAGATAATCGCTCGGCGCCGCAGTGAGGACAATCTCGGCGCGAAGTTCCCGGAGCAGGCCCGTGACGGCGCGTCGCGACGGATCGTCGCTGAAGATTGCCAGATCGCGAAAACCGCCCCAGCGATAGTCGGCCCCGATCAGCGCCGCGGATTCGGTTGCCTCAGCTTTCCGCATGGCGGCGATCTCGTCTGGGCCATGAACCGTCGACCCGCAATCGCCAGCGCTAAGGCTGACGATAACAACCTCATGCCCAAGCTCGGACAGCAGGGCCAACGCGCCTCCCGCTAGAATCTCCGCGTCGTCCGGATGCGCGTGGATGCTGGCGATCCGCATCAAGAGCTCAAGACGGATGCCGGAAACGTTGTCGTCAGGTCAGCGCCGCCAGATGAGGAGCCCGGTGCCGATAGCAATCGAGGATTCGAGGATGCGTGTCTCGATCATCTTCCTGGTGTTATTCGGGACGACAAGAATGTCGTTCGGAGTAAGATGCAGATCTGATGCCTTGCCGCTTGCGATGGCGCTTATGTTCACAGGGACCTCCGTGCGTTGCGTTTGCCCCTCATTCGATCGCAGTATGCGTGCGTGACTGGGCCACGCGTTTGGGCGGTAGCCGCCGGCCAGTGAAACCGCCTGCAGGACGGAAAGAGATTCCTGGTCTTTCAAAACGAAGCCGCCCGCCCTATCAACCTCTCCCATGATGTAGACCATCTGACCTCGTGGAACTGAGATCACATCGTGCGGACGAATCGTAATATTGTCCTCGGGATGTGTTCCGTCCGTGACGCCTTCCAAAGGGATTCTGGCGCGATTCAGACGATGTCCGGGATCTGTCACGGCGTTGTCAATGGGGATGGTGCCCCACTTGCTTTCACGAGTAAGAATCACGGAGTATCCCGCATCCTCCTTCAACCCGCCGGCCATCGCGATCACTTCAGCAAGTGTCTTGCTGCCGCTGAGATTTAGGACACCTGGCCTGTTTACCGAACCGAGAACCGACACCGGCTGGCTCCGATACTCCGTAATATTCACGGAGACAATAGGATTCTTAATGTATGGGTCGAGCTTTGCAGATATGTCTTCTTCCAACTCCGACACGGATCGCCCGGCCGCCTCGATTCTTCCTATGAGCGGCAGCTTGATGTGGCCGTCCGAGTTGATGCGAATCGGCCTTTCAGAGAACCCATCCTCTTCAGACACACGCACCGTGATTTCGTCGTCGGCGCCCAGTTTGTACTCGTACCGCAGTCGGCCGGATTCATCAACCGAGGCTTCGCGAGGCTTCAGATCGTCGCTCGCCTGGGGTGCTGTATATGACGGCACGGACAGCAGAACGCCCAGACAGAACGTAAGTGCGGTTTGGAATCTCACAAATGCTCCTGTGACACGGTAGCTTGGCCGCCGGAGTAAGTAGCTTTCAGCAGACAGGCAAAACTTCCTATAAGTTCATAGTCGAGTGAATCGGCGGGAGTGTCAACCCGGAAAAAGCGCCAAGTCCCGGTAATGTTTCCGGACAGCGGTTTTCTCACTTGCTTCATAGATCTATTTCCTCAACAATAGGGAAGCCGTTCGGTGCTTCCCGCCCGCGTTCTCGGGCGGCAGCTATGTCCGGCGCTTCCGTTACTCATTGGACCCGAAATGCCTGCACAATCTTTGTCGCAACATTCTCGGAGTTCGTCACGGGGCCGGCATCGGTATGCACGGCAGTAAGCAATTGAATGGGTGACCTGGTAGAGCTGTTTGCTACCTGGCATGTCCTTGATGCTTCGGGTCCATTCATTCAGGAGTTCACCTGCGCGCTAGGTCGAAGCGTTCCTGCTCTGGGATGGATACCCGAATTCAGCTGGGTCGGCTGGTTCAAGAGCCGGACTGAGTTTCGGCTCCAATCTGACCCGCCTTTTCGAGCGGTGAGCTTTCCCTTGCAGCGCGGATACGCAAAGGCGCCGATCCGCTGGATCAGGCCGCTGAACAGGTGCGTGACAAGCAAGCTCTTGTGTCGATCGCTTGTTCCCCGCCAGTGTCCCCTCGTGTGCACGGCACCGTTCTATGCCCCTGTCGCGGAGCGATGGCCGGGACCCGTTGTGTACTATTCGACCGATCTGACTTGGGCTTACAACGGCGTGAACCAAGAAGATGTTCGGCGGCTGGATCGCGAGCTGTGTGCGGTGGCTTCGGCTGTTTGTCCTAACTCGCGACGCATCGCTCAATATCTTGTGCAGGAGTCAGGTTGCCCCGAAGAGAAGATTACCATTGTCCCCAGCGCAACTCGCTCCGCCAACGTGAGACGTCACCCCCCTCAGGGTCCGGACCAACTGCCGTCCGACCTGGCAGACCTTCCGCGGCCGATTGCCGGAGTCATCGGAGACCTTTCGGAGAATATGGACTGGGTACTGCTGCAAGAAACAATTTCACAGACGCCGTGGCTGCACTGGGCGTTCGTTGGCTGTGCGCCCACGCCGGTTGCGGATCCCCGGCAGGAGAAAGCTCGTGCGGAGGTGGTGGGGGCCGATCATCGGATCCGTTTCACCGGGCCAAAGCTGTATGGTGACTTACAGCTATACGCACGAGCGTTCGATGCAGCTGTTCTCCCCTACAAGCGAAGAGAGCCGACTTATTCGGGAAGTTCCTCTCGCTTTTACGAGCACCTGGCTGCCGCGCGGCCGATTCTTGCCACGCGCGGTTTTGAAGAGCTGTTAGATAAAGAGCCCCTTCTTAAGCTGGTCGGCGGATCGGCTGACCTCGCGGGCAATCTGGCCGAACTTAAACGGAAAGATTTTTGCGACGGATTTGAATCGATGCGCTGGGCGGCTAGCCACCAGGCAACGTGGGAAGCTCGGGCACAAAAGCTGCAACGAGCCTTACGACAAAGTGCAACTGCGAGAAGCTAATGCTCTTAGGTTACTTAGCCTGCTGATAAATGGACGCCACGGCTGCGTTTCCAGGATCGTCGAACCACCCGCGAAACATGAGGATGTCGCCCTCTCGTACTGCGTTCACCAACGCAGCCCGCTGCTCGGAGACGGACGCGTCGGCAGTATTGATGATGCTAAATGCTTTCGGATATACACTGCGAACAAGAGGGGAAGTGGAAGTCCGTCCACCCCTCAACTCACGGTAAGGCGCAGTACTGGCATAGTAGATCAAATTCTCATGTTCGGGCATGAGCAGCACATCCGGAAACCGCTTCGCGACGCGCTTCAAAATGTCCGCATTCATTGGAAAAGCGGGATCGCCATTCGAGTCGATATAGAAGAGTGTGGCGTCCCACCGTTTTTTGGCGTAACTGATTTTCTCAATCAGTAACTCAGCCGGATCGGCAACTTCTTGTTGAGTGGCGGAACTGCGATCACTGGATAGTACGAACTGCTGCGGGCGAAGAGTAAGTCCAACCCGCAGCCCGGCCCGACGAAAGCGGCCGAAATAATCGTCAACAACACCGGCCATTTCGGGCGCAAGTGAATCGACCAGCCTCGGATCCCCGACATAGGTGGAGGGGTGTGGAAACTGCTCACCTTCGATATCCCAGGTCACCATTCCCTGCGCGTTCATGCGCCGTAAGATCGCAATGCTGTTGTCCGCCCAGCGAAGGAGGCGTTTACGGAACTCCGAAGCGTTCCCGGCGTTAAGGGATGCATCAAGGAACCAGCCTCGAGGATTCTGGGGCCAATGGGTGTCTGCCGTTCCTATAATGAGGCTGCCGATTGGCCGGCGATCGGGCCAGTTGAGCTCACGCGGAAATTCAGACGCCACTTTAGCGTAGAAGTCGTGCGCAAGATCGATCGGGTTTGCACCCGGGCCGCCAAAATACAAGGCAAGCTGATAGGTGTCGCTGGATCCGGGGCCGATGGGGCGCTGCACCGGCGGCAGACTGTTCGGAAGCATCGGATCGCGGCCGGTCACAACCAAAACAGGGAACCTCGTGTTGGAAGGCTTGTCCAGCGCCCATGGAAAGCCAACCAGTAATGGCTTGCCTATCTCCTGATCGCTCAACATCACGGTGGAGGCTGGCGAGGAAAGACTGATCAGAGTCGGTTCTCCCATGTTCACGCCAACCAGAGGAATCGATCCGTCATACTCTTTCGGCTTGGATGGAAGACGGATTACGAGCGGCTGATAGATGAGATCTTGGATGGTGCTAGCCGAGCTGTTTGTGGTGGTGACCTGCAGGCGAACCCGCCCAGGATCAGTCGAGTAATGGACCGCGACCTTGCCCCACTCGTATTGGTTCACCAGCGTTTGGCGATCGGGGTCGAAGGACGACTTCGCGGCCAGATTCGCCTTCACGACATGCCCATCCGCGGCGCGGAGGTGCAGATCCTGCACCTGGAATGCCCCGTCGTCAATGTAGTTGTGATTGCCGACCGTCAAAGTGTGCAGTCCCCTGTCGTCGAACGTCAACTTCGGCGCGCCGCCCGTGTTTTCGCCAGAGAGCGGGAGCGTCGTCACTCCGAGCGTCAGGACTGTAAATGCAATGCAAGCCGTTGTCGCAGCCCGGCCCGGCGTCCCTCTCCTCCGCGGACGGCCGGTGCCTTTCTGATGCTCCAGTATATGGGCGATACGCGACACTCCATGACGGGTTTCGTAATTCTCGACGAAAGCTCTGCGCCCTCGATCGCCGGCCGCCGTTATCGCCCTGCGGTTCTTAGAAAGGTATTGCAGCAAGCTCAACAGAGTCTTGGAGTCGCCGCAATCGACCTGCCAGCCACAGTGGAATCGCCGGATGAGGATCGCAGGCGTTGCGTCGCGCGGTCCGATGAACAAGATGGGTCGGCCGACAGCAAGCAATCCATAGACCTTACTTGGAACCAGTGCACCCAGAGTGGCATCTCTCTGCGTCACCAGCCCGATGTGTGCGGCAGCTAGCGCGGAACCGAGGGCAGTCCGGTTTCTGTATGGATAGAAACGGACGTTGCGCACATCATGATCCGCGCAAAACCGCTCCAGCTCATCGCGCCTGGCTCCTCCGCCCGCGAATTCAAATTCGAATTCCCCATTGTCTCGGAGTTGCAGCAGAACATTCGAGAGTGTCTGATCGTCGTGCGCCAAACCGAAGTTTCCAGAGTAAAGCAGGCGCAACGGACCCGTGGCGGACGGGGTGAGGCCCGAGTACAAGCCGTTATCCGCCCAGTTTTCCACCACACTGATGCGCCATTCGTCAATTCCCCGGCTAGCGAGATGCCGCCGCATGCACTCACCTGGCACCAGAACTCCATCGGCCTGGTTGCGGGAGTACGTGGCAATCTTATGTAACAGCCGTACGAGCTGAGTCTGGCCGTCCAATACACCCAAAGCAACGGCGACGTCGGGATAGATGTCCATCTCCCACGTAAAGTGTTGCGCTCTCCGAACCTTTTTCCATAGGGTCCCTAGCAGTGAGAGAAGAGGAGGAGTCGTCAAAGTAACAACCACGTCCTGGCGTTTGAGGCTTACGCTCTTCCACAGTGCAAGGAGCAGGAACGAAAGATAGGAGCCTAGCCGGGCCAAGTGGCCCCGTGCGAAGGGCAGCCCCCGGGCTTTGAGAACTGTCACATTGGGAGCGGGTCCGGCATCCGCGTCAGCATATGATGTGTCTGCGCAAATAACAGTAACCTGGTGTCCTTTCTGCGCCAGATGCCGCGCCAAATCCGTCAGCAACTGACTTGTGGCCGCACAATCAGGCCAGAAGAACTGATTTACCAGCAGGATTCGCATACACTTTTTAGATTGGATCGGCATTCGCTGCTGTGATCCGCCAACGTGATCAGGACTGCGGCCTCCACAGTTCATAGGTGTCGCTCTCGAGGATCCAGCTCTTCCAGTAAAGGGCGCCGTTGAATCGCCTCTTAAGCTGATATCCGTTTTTAACAAGCGTTTGTCGCACCGTGGCAAGACGCGCATCGGACTCGCGTGTGACCGAGACAACGACGCTGGCCGGGCGATCGGTCCCAATGCGATTGATATTGCCATCCATGTCGTTTTCGGTAGACCAAAACCAAAAGGCCGGAAGCCTCCCGCCGTGATAGTTTGCGAAGAGATTCCGATCGTAATAGGGAAGCAGCGAAATAGATTTGACACCGAAAGCAAAAATGCTGGACCGGTCAAGTCCGCTCTCGCGCAGATACTGCGCAAGATCCCGGCTGCCCGAGTATGGATAGCGATAGTCGAACACCACGGTGCTCGCAGACCAGTACAGCTGCACGGCTATAACCAGAAGCACGGCGCTAAGCACGATGCCAGGAACCCGGAGTGCTAAAACACGGGCTCGTTCCCAACTCAGCCAGAGCGCAAAGATCCAGAACACAAACAGCAGGCCTTCATGCCAGACGTGTGAGTAAACAATGCCGGCGACACCCGAAAGCATCGCCGTTCCGAAAAGAAAGGCGAATAAGGTGCCCGTCTTCCAAAACCACCAGCAACTGACGACGAAGACGCCTACGGAAAGCAGTATGCTGCCGGTCAACGCTCCCCCCAGTCTGATCAGACTGATAGCCACAAGGTGGCGAATGTGAAAATTCGTGGCGCCGTAACCGAGCAGGTCGGGCGGTCGTCGCAGTTGAATCGCTACTAGCATGCCTACGAGCAGCAAGCCGGCCAAGGCAAGCAGATGTCGCCGGCGAGTCAACGCATCCCAGCCACCCCAGCTTCGGCGCGACTCCCATGTGTATGTGGCGAGTATCGAAAAGGCGAGCACAAACCCGTGCAGGCTGACATTGGCCAATAGGGCGAGCAAGACAGCAAAGGCAAAAATGCGCTTTCTTGCGACCGGGTACAGGATGGCCAGTGAGAAAAGCAGTGGCGGAACCAGGACATAGCTTCGGGCCACGACTGCGTATTGATAAAGCAGAAAGAACGTGAATGGAAGCGAGTATTTAACTATGGGAGGGAACGGCGACCGAGACAGCAGCAAAGTCACCCCCGCGACTCCGGCCAGCCCAGAAATGTAGTTCAGAAACCCGTATGGGGCTCCCGCTTTGGCCGCGACCAGGAGCAGCGAGTGCCACAGACCGGGTGACCCCTCATACGCCAGATAATGCCCGAACAAGCCTGTGATGCTCGTATCGCGGGCAAGCAGCCATGCCTGCGCTTCGTCAAGCCACGGCTCGTGCCTCGGAATGAGAAGCAGCAGCGTAGCACAGTAAGCAAGCCACACGGCAACCGTCTCAGGCCGAGCCTGAAGACGGCTGCCAACCTGCCGTGGCGGCGCCTGGGTCAGGACACCCATTTGAGCAGTCGGATGACCCCCATTTTTGCGGCCTGCTTGTGCGTCGATACGTTCTTGCGGCTCTCAATGATGCGACGGTTCTGCGAGTAATAGTTGTATGCGCGCCAGAGCATCTCCTCATTGGTCAGGGTAGGCTTCCAGTTCAAACATCGCTTGATTTTGCTCGTGTCAAACAGGAAGTCTTCAGCGATCATCTTGTAGTGATACGGACCGAGCGGAGACATTTTGAGGCGGTACGCCAACTGCATCAGCAGGAGTGTTGCGCCCCTGGGAAGCGTGGCTATTCTGGCTTTGCTGTCGGCCCTCTCGATCACATAGGAATAAACATCCCGGATGGTCTTCACGTCGTCGGAGCCGATATGAAAGACCGTCGTTTCTGGGTATGAGATGGCTCGGATTGCCGCGTCCGCCAGATCCTGCGCGTAGATAAACTGATACCGATTTCGGCCGCCGCCCACGGCCCAGACGCGCCGGCCCTCATCGATGAATTCGAACAGGATCGTCAGCAGCCCCAACCGGCCCGAATCGATGATAGTAGGACAGCGGATGATAACGGAATTGATGGACCCTGCAAATTCCTGAAGAATCTTTTCGCCTTCCCATTTGGATTGCCCGTACAACTCGACCGGGTTGGCCGGCTCGTCCTCTCTGACAGGATGACCGAGATTCTGACCCCAAAGGCAATTGGACGACGTGAATACCAGCTGACGGACGCCATGCTCCTTCATGCATTCCGCCAGAATGCGCGTTCCGTCAACATTCGAAGTCCAGAGAAGCTTGTTGTCCAGCGCCCCGTGAGCGAGCATGGCCGCACAATGGAATACACCATCGAAATGGCCCGTTTCGAAAACTCGCGACAAACGCTCCTTGTCACGAAGATCCCCCTGTTCGGAAACCAGGTTCGGATCGCTATAGTCATCGTGGTGTAAGTCGAAACTGGTAACGAAATGCCCCTGAGAAAGAAGGTGTCGCTTGAGGACATCGCCGAAGAAGCCGGCGCCTCCTGTCACTAAATATCTAGCCATAGAAATACTCCTGAAAAGCAATCGGAACGAGAGAATTGAAGACGGTCAGTGCGCTCCAGCGTGCGTCGCTCCGCGAACGGCAGCGAGCAGACTGTCCACTGGATACGGAATGAACCGGATGGGAATCGTGTCGGGCTCTAACAGCCAGACGTGTCGACCTGAGAAGTATTCAATTAGTTGCGCATCGGACTTCGCATCCATCTCTCGAGCCCAGACAACCTTCGCGGCATCGATATTGGCTCGGTTATACACCCATTCCTCATTGGGCGGGTGAACTGGCGAGTACCGGACAATGATCAGATGCTTACCGGGCCTGTGCTCCAGGTCCTGCATGAGTGCAGCTCGGAAGTCCCTGTGAATCTCATAAGCGCGCTCCCAATACGAAAGCGTGATGCCCAGCGGTTCAGCCCTAAGCTTGAAGACAGAAACGGCGCACAGCAGTATGGGAAACACCGCCAGTAAGTACAAGGCAGTGGCAGGAACCAGTCCCTTT
>JAOAPP010000814.1 GCA_025462985.1 Bryobacterales bacterium
GCCTGGTCGCCGGGGTGCTGCTCGTGACGGCGCTGGTCCTCGCCAGCAAGGTGTCGTTCCTGTTCCCCGACAAGGAGCAGCACCACGTCATCCCGCCGCGCCGGCCGCCCGCGAGCCCGCCCGGACCCGACGTCCCGCTCTACTCGGTCAAGGGGACGCTGACGGGTCCCCTGCGCGCGGGCGTCATCGACGTCTACGACAACAAGGAGCGGGCCTGGCTGCTGCCGCCCGTCGACAACCAGCGGCTCCAGCGGCTGGCCCTGCCCGCCGACGTCCCCGCCGCACCGGCCGCGTTCGGGACGGCCACCTCGGTCACGGTCACCGTCGAGCAGGCCAAGGGCCACGCCCTGCCGAGCGTCGCGGGCGTGCGCCGCGTCGAGGGCAGCGCGACCGTCGACCTCGACCCCCGCACCCAGGGGTTCTCGCTCCCGCAGCGCCCTGTCTTCACCGGCCTGCGCTACACCCTCACCTCCAACCCCGCGCCGACCGGCAAGCAGCTCAGCGACGTCACCGGCGTCGTCCCACCGGCGCTGAAGGACTTCCTCACCGCGCCCGCAGTCCCGCCGGCCGTGCAGGCGCTGCTCGACAAGGCGCCCGAGGGCAAGTACGCCCGGTTGCAGGCGCTGCGGACGGCCTTGTACCGCTCGTTCATCGCCTCCGGTCAGGGCAAGCCGACCGACGTCTCCGCGGACCGCGTCGTGGAGCTGCTCGGCGGCGGCACCGGCAACCCCTACGAGCTGACGGCCTCCGAGGCGCTGCTCGCCCGCTGGGCCGGGATCCCGTCGCGCATCGGGTTCGGCTACTACAACGGGCAGCCGAGGGACGACGGCTCGGTGGAGTTCCGGCCGGCGAACGCGGCGACCTACCTCGAGGTCTACTTCGCGCCGTACGGCTGGGTGCCCGTCATCGGGACGCCGCCGCGGGCACAGCAGAGCCTGTCCAACAACCAGCGCAACAACGACCCGAACATCACGGCCTCGCCGGAGCTCGGGATCAGCATCTACCTGCCGGTGCGCCAGGCGAGCCGGCTGCCGCTCTACGAGTACGCCCGCTACTTCTTGGTCCGCACGCTCCCCTTCCTCGCCGGCGCGGGGCTGCTGCTGCTGCTCTACCCCCTGGTGCTCAAGCGGGTCCGCCGGCGACGTCGTCGGGCCTGGGCGCAGCTGCACGGACCAGCCGGCGCCGTCGCAGCGGCCTACTGCGGGCTGCGCGACCACATGATCGACCTCGCCCTTCCCGGCCGAGGCCTGACCCCGCTGGAGCTGGTGGAGCTCGTGGACGAGGACGAGGAGCACGCCGAGCTCGCCTGGCTCGCCAGTCGTGGCCTGTGGGGCGACCTGCGCGGTCGGCTGACCGAGGCCGACGGCGACGAGGCGACCCGGCTCGCCGCATCCGTCGCGGAACGGCTGAGCAAGGCGCAGCCGGAGACGGCCCGGCTGCTCGCCGCCGTCTCCCGGGCCAGCCTTCGGATGCCCTACAGCACCGAGCTGCCGAACGCCTGGTGGCAGCCCCGGCTGCCCCGGCCGCGGCTGCGCCTGCGCCTCGCCCGGTTGCGTCCCGCGACCTCGGCTGTCCTGGTGCTCGCCGTGCTGCTCGTCGGCGGTTGCTCCTCAGGAGGAGCCAAGAAGGCCGAGCCCCAGGTGCCGTTCCCGACCCGGCTCGCGCCGACCGCGGTGGCCGGCCTGCAGGTGCACGAGGAGGACAAGGCGGCCGCGGCCTACGTCAAGGGAGCCGCCGACAAGAACGTCATCCTGTCCGAGGGCAAGGTCGTCTCGTTTAACAAGAACGGGCTCGTGCAGGCAGCCCTGCAGGTCGCGCAGCTCAAGAAGGGCTACATCAGCAGCGACAAGGACGTCGTGTCGGCGATCACCCGCAGCATCGGCGACACCATCCGCCGGCTGGGCCCCCAGGGCGGACACGAGCTGTTCGCGCTCGACGACGGCAGCCAGCGGATCTATGTCTGGTTCCCTACCGTGAAGTCGATGGCCCTGCTCGTCGTCCGCGCCCAGATCAACGCCGGAGCCGCCGAGGCCCTCGCTCGTGCGCTCATCGGCTACGGCGACGGCGGCGACATCGACGACACCGCCCTGTCGGCCGCGTTCACCGCCAGCGAGAGCACCACTCCCGGCACACCCAGCACCGCACCCTCCGTGGAGCCCACCCCATGAAGCGCACCCTGCTCGTCCCGCTCGCCGTCGCCACCCTCGTCAGCGGCTGCGGACCCACGACGCACCTGGACCTGAGCCTGCGCAGCGTCCCGGTCACGATCCCGCGGCTCGTCACGCCGGCTGTGACCCTGGTGCCGCCGGCGACGGGGCCCGTCCCGGTGAGCCTGCCGCCGCTGCCCCCTTCCGTGGTCCAGCTGCCGCAGCTCCCGCCGCCCTCGGCCCCGCCCGTGCAGGTGCCGCCTCCGAAGCCGCCGGCCTGCCCGACCGCCGGTCAGTTCGACGTACCCGCGAAGCCCGCGAGCCCGCTCGTGACGAAGCCACCGGCGCCGGGGCGCTACACGATGAACGCGTTCGGGACCTACGCCAAGGGCGGCACGGTGAAGCCCCTCAACGGCAGCGTCGACGTGCTCGTCACGGCGCTCCCGAGCTCGACCAGCGCGGTCGGCCAGCGGATCGACGCCTGGCAGGTGAAGCGCACCGACGCGACCAGCGTCTCGGTCGAGGTCTACCAGCTCGTGCACGTGTCCTCCTCACCGGCGGCGACCGCGGCCGGCATCTACCTCGTCGGGCTGGCGTGGAAGGACCCGGTGCGCGGTGACCTCACCTTCCAGGCTGCCGGCAACGGCGTCCTGATCGTGCCGGACCCCGTGGCGATCGCGACCAGTGCGGCGCAGTACGCCGGGGCGGCCACCGACCCGAACAGCCTCACCACGCTCGCGATCGTCCGCAACGTCACCGGCCGCAAGCGGGTCGATGCCTGCGGCCGGCTCATCGACACCTACACCGTGGCGATGACGGGAACGCTGGTCTCACCGGGGATGCAGCGCCAGCTCTCGTGGACGCAGCAGATCGCCACGGCGTACGGCGGCTCCGACGTCGAGGACAGCTTCACCCTGTCGTCGCCGGTCGAAGGCTTCACGTGGACCCGGACGCTGCGCAACACCGCTCTGCCGAAGGAGGTCTGATGAGCACCCTTCGCCGTCCCGGCCGCACCCCGGGCGCCGTCAACCTGGCCGTGGCGCTCGGACTGCTCGTGCTGCTGCTGCCACTTCTGCTGCACGCCGCCACCGCGTCGCCTCCCACGGCCGCCGAGTTCTCGCCCAACGCCAAGCAGGTCATCAAGAAGGCGCCGCCCGGCCAGGCCGCGGCGGTGAGCGGGACCGGCGCGAGCCCGACGCCCACCCCGAGCCCAGGCGCCTCGGCTCAGCCGTCGGCCGCCCCGTCCAGCCCGACACCCTCCGCCGCGCCGCAAGCGGTCGCCGAGAACCTGCTCAAGCAGTGCGTCGGTCCGCCGCCGCTGCGGCAGATCGAGGACCCGCAGTCGCCGCCGTGCATCGCCTACTGGAAGGGCGACAACGGGGGTGCGACCTCGAAGGGCGTGACCCGCGAGAACGTCTACATCGCGGTGCCCACGCCGGAGAACGCGCAGGCGCAGTACACCGCGCTGTTCAACTTCTTCAACAAGCGCTTCCAGTTCTACGGCCGCAAGCTCGTCCCCGAGTTCTGCTCGTCGACGGGCGGCGGGTCCGGCTCGTCGGACCAGGCGAACCAGAACAAGGATGCCGCCGACGCGGCGGCCGGCTGCAACAAGATGCCGAAGCCGTTCGCCTCGACGTTCTACCGGCAGAACAACGGCGCCTACTACATGCC
>JAOAPP010000638.1 GCA_025462985.1 Bryobacterales bacterium
TGATCGGGCGAACCTTTGAGCGCGTTCCGGAAATCATCATTGAAAGCGCCAGCGGGGACCTGACGAATTGCGACCTTGTCCGTTTTGCTAGTGAGCGGCGAGTTGCCGCCCGTCCAAGGCTCGCCAAAAACGATGATGCTCGGGTTGATCGATCGCAGCTCGCGCTCGGCCTGACGAATAGTTTCCTGATCGATCAACGCCATGAGATCGAAGCGAAATCCGTCGATGCCGTATTCTTTTGCCCAGAACTTCAGCGAATCAATGATGAGACGGCGGCCCATCGGCGACTCGCTCTTGAATTCGTTGCCGCAACCGGAGCCGTTCGCGAGCGATCCGTTAGGTCCATGTCGGTAATAATATTCGGGAGCGATGGAAAGTAGCGACGCGTTACCGGAAGTGTGGTTATAAACCACGTCCATGACCACGCCGATGCCGCGCGCGTGCAGCGCACTGACGAGCGCTTTCAATTCGCGCACCCTACTTTGGTCGTTTGGGTTGGTGGCGAACATACCTTCGGGGGAAAAAAAGGCGCTGGTGATGTAACCCCAATTGTAACTGCCGCTGGTCTCGTCGTTCTCGAAATCCTGAACGGGCATCAGTTCGGCATGGGTAACGCCGAGCTCAGTCAGATGGTCAAGCGCGGTTTGGATCTGCGAATCATCTCGAAGCCGGGTGCCGCCCTCGGCCCAGCCCAGGTAAAGACCGGAATTCTTTACCCCCGAGTTCGGCGCGCTCGTGAAATCGCGCACCTGCATTTCGTAAATGATCGCATCAGTCGGAGAGTCCAAGACTGGACCAGCACCAACGGCGGCTGTCAGCGGGGTGATGCGGCCGCGCGTGCTGTTGGCGACGGAATTGACCGCATACGGATCGAGCACCTCGCGGGCGTGTTTCGAATCGTTGGCATCGATCAGATAAGTATAGAATTTCCCGCGCAAATCGCCGCGCAATGCCGCGTCCCAGAAACCGTTCGATTGCTCCCGCAAAGGACGGACGCTGCGGCCTTGGTTACCGGACGCTTCATCATAAAGCACGACACTGACGGTTTTCGCCGTGGGCGCAAAGATGCGGAACGTGGTTGCGTCATGGGTGTAGAGAGCGCCAAGCCCGGTTCGAATTTCATCACGGCTCGCTTCTCTTACATTCTCATCCTCCTCGCTTCGGTTCTGATGCGTGGGGACCTCGATGAAAACCGAGGTCACCTCGCCACGTTTTGCGTTAACCTCTGCTTTGGCCAGCGCCGCTGCCGCGCGCACAGGGAGATCGGTGGCAGGGATGGCCACGCTGGCGGTTCCGCCCATGAAATCTGCGTTGATCTCCTGCCTACTGATTTGCACCACCTTCACTGAAGCGCCGGCAGGCACCTTGAGTGAGCCGACGACTTTTCCACCCGAAACTGCCGGAAAATCTGTTGGCTCTCGCAGGATCACCTGTTTCGGCCAATAGTCTTTATGCTCTACGAGCCACAGCAGCGGATCGGGCCGGGGCGTGGCCGCGACCTTCGGGTTCGGCGTTTCTTCTTCTTCCTCGGACGGGCTGGGCTCTTGAGTGGGTTCGCCTCCGGTGTAGCGCTCGATCGCCGTCGTTAGGCGATTCAGAACCTGACGGGGTGATTCGTGAAACCGATGCATGGCGTAACCAAAGGCACCGGCTACGAGGAGGATGAAGACGAAAAACATGCTGTCGCAGCCGCATCCGAGCCGCTTGCGTTTTCTTTTGCCCTTATCACCGGATGTTTCCAGCGCGATTGGCTGCAATGGAACGTGCATTGGTGGCCGTGGCGCCGTCGGAAAGCTGGCAGCCCGTTCGACTTCGCTCAGGACAGGACTTTCCCCTGCAGGAGCGGAGCTCGGGACGAGAAAGGACCGATGGCAATTCGGACACTCCAGGCTGTTCCCCGCCCAACTCTCGTCCATCTCAAGGTTTTGGCGGCAGTGCGGACAGTCGAGATTCATTGGCGGGAATGAGGGCCAAACGTCCAACGCTCAACGCTCAACGTCCAACTCTCAATTCAAAACGTGCACGCCGACATGCTCATGCTCATGCTCGGCTGCCGAATTGAATCGCCTGCGCGGTATACAAGCCAAGCGTGATTTATGAAACGCGCCAAGGCAACCGGCTCGGCGCGCGTCCCTCCGAATATCGGTGTCGCGATCGAGAGGCGTACCCCCCTCTATTCATCAAATCCGCGTGATTCGCGGTAAAGAATCAATTGCCGATCAGCGTAACCTTATCAGCGACATTGTCTCCGCCGATCTTCAGGTAGTGAACGCGGACTTTGCGGTTGGTGGTCAGGCCAGCGGCTTCAATCGTCTTTCCATCGGTATCAGCGTAGGTGACGTTCTTGCTCAACTTGAACTGGACCGGTTCGTTAGGGGCAAGAGTTTCCAACACCAACGTACTGCCGGCCGTGTACTCTTTAATACTCCCGGTCATCTCCGCTCCGGTTTTTGGGTCGGGACTGCCGCTGGTGGGTTGGGCCTGGACGAACCCTGTTAAAACTGTGGCGACACAGATGAGGAGGAGGAGTGGTTTAATCATATTCTCTTCTATTTCTTCGTGTTACGAAACAGGTCCGGCCGTATGGGTTTGCGGTATCGGGTATGTTCCAGTATGACAATGCAAGCGTCGCTGGCGTGCTGATGAAATTCTATCGGGCGGATTTCCCGTAACATTTTGTAGTTGGCAAGGTATGATTGGGATGCATTGCCAAGCGGAATCGTAAGCAGTCGCGGAGTTCCTCACGTAGGGAGCTGAGGGCGACACGAATGGAAGCGGAGCGCTTACCCTACAATGTGAGGAGACGACGAATCACGAATGTATATATATAGAGGACCCGTGACCCGTGACCCGTGACCCGTGACCCGTGACCTCTGACCTGTGACCGGTGACCCGTGACCTGTAAGATGCCCTTAATTGCAATCACCCGGCCGGTCAGCTCCAGCATCAACAATTGCGAGTTATCGTTTCACGAGCGCGTTCCAATCGATATTGCGAAGGCAGCTGCGCAGCACAAGGCATATCAGGATTGCCTCGCCGAATTGGATGTTAACATCGTTTCGCTGCCGGCTGAGCCGGATCTTCCAGATGCGGTTTTTGTGGAGGATCCGGCGGTGGTCGTCGACGAAGTCGCGGTCATCTCGATTATGGGAGCTGCGAGCAGGCGTCCCGAAGCAATCACATTGTCAGATACGCTCTCGCGTTATCGGCCGATCACGTCTCTCATTGAACCTGCAACTCTGGATGGTGGCGACGTGTTGCGGGTCGATCGTTCTGTTTTCGTCGGTTTAACACAACGCACGAACCGGGAAGGCTTCAACCAGTTGCGCGACGTGCTTGGAGGTTACGGCTATGAGGTGCGGGCCATTGAAGTCAAAGGCTGCCTGCATTTAAAAAGCGCGTGCTCATACATTGGGAGAAACACCATCCTCGTGAATCGGTCCTGGATCGATACGGAGCCGTTGCGCGGATTTGAATTGCTGGATGTTTCTAATGACGAACCCGCGGCAGCGAACGCGCTGTTGATTCAGAATATTGTGGTCATTCCGACTTCTTTTCCCAAAACGCGCGCGTTGCTGGAGGAGCGCGGGTTCCGTGTAAAGACGGTTGATGTCTCCGAGTTACAGAAGGCGGAAGCGGGCGTGACCTGCTGCAGTCTGATCCTGAAGCTTGATGGGTAATGCAGTGGAGACGAAAATGTCCAAACCCGTCCGGAACGCCGCGAAGGCTGGCCTGGAAAAACAACCGGACAATAGTGGCCTCGTGCTCTGCGCCATCAAGGCCGCTACCGTCTTGGGCGAGCGCGATTCTGTGTCACGCCTTCTGGAACAAAAATCCGGTACGATCCGCGGCGATCACCGGCGCCAGCTCGATAGTGAAGAACTGTGTGCGCGAATGCTGGCCAGGTCCGGGGCAAAAGCGGAAGTACAAGAAGCGATCCCGCTCCTCGACCATTTATTACACGCTCCCTACGATTCACCGTGGACGCACGTCCCGCTCATGCCGGCCCTTCTCAGACTGGCCCCGGACTTTGATTCACTTCGCGGCGATCCGTGTTTCCAGAAACCTGGTCGGCAATAAATTACGCAGCAGCAGCTTTTGATATGCGGCGGGGGCAAACCTAACGCCGCGCCGCACCAAATATTGAATTGCCCGCTCGCGAAATGCTTTCGGAGTTAAGATACGACCCCGTCTATCCCCTTCCATTTGCTTTCTGTGCTCCTCTGCGCTCCCTTCCTCCGTCCTGCGTGGGAACACGATCTGCTCTAGGCAAGCTCACCTCCTCTCTCTATATATATGTTTGGAAGCAACCCAAAACCCGACCCAACCAGCACTGTGTCCAACGGAACTCATCAAACCGACTACAACCCTGCTCCCAATCGAGTGTCCAACGGGGTATCGATCAAGGGGGACGTGAAATTTGGTAGCGAACTCGTCATAGACGGCGAAGTCGAAGGAAACATTACGTCGAGCGGCAAATTGGTCGTCGGTACCCACGCCACCGTGATCGGCGATATTCGGGTAGGCTTCGTTACCATCCAAGGGTCGGTCGATGGCAACGTAGTCGCCAGCGAGCGCTGCGCATTGGAAGCCGGTGCCAATCTGCACGGTGACGTCGAATCGCCGCGCCTGGCCGTAGACGAAAACGCCAGCTTCGTTGGCAGCGCCAAGATCACCACCCGCAAGAGCTGATCACAAAAGAAAAAGGGGGGTGGCTAACGTCCCCTTGTGCGTCTCTGCCATTGAGCGTTGGACATTGAATGTTCAATGTTGTGTTTGCTCCCTCTGTCCTCTGTTCTTGCACTCGTTGATAGTTGAACGAGCACCAGCCGGAACATAAAGCTTTCCGAGTTGAGAGTTCGGCTTTGTTGCAGCGGTGGTTGTGTCAACCACCGAAACCTAAAACAGGTGCTCGACACAAGCATCTCTACAACCCCATCCCCAACGGTCTTTTGTCATGTCGAGCGCAAGTCGAAACATTTTGAGCGTTGCCGTTGTAGGGCAAGCGCTCCGCTTGCCGCTCGAGGCGTTGCGCTTGGACGTTGGACGTTGGGCGTTGAACGTTGAACGTTGAATGTTGAATGTTGAATGTTGAATGTTGAGCGTTGGACGTTGGGCGTTGGGCGTTGAATGTTGAGCGTTGCTTCTGCTTCCAGTATAATGATGCGCGCAGCGCCGGCCTGTCGCGCCGTAGCTTTAGCAAAGGAAAAAGTCCGCGAGGCGGATAATTCCTAAATTCTACTCCTCTCTCCGCCGTTATGGCATTGA
>JAOAPP010000660.1 GCA_025462985.1 Bryobacterales bacterium
GCCGAGAACGCGGCGATCCGGGAGGGCGGCCACCCGCGCGAGGTGACCGAGCGCAACATCGTCGCGATCCGCCGGCAGATGAAGCGCATGGGCTGGTCGATCGACTGGTCGCGGGAGCTGTCGACGCACGAACCCGAGTACTACCGCTGGACGCAGTGGATCTTCCTGCAGCTGTTCGAGCGCGGCTTGGCCTACAAGCGCGAGGCGCCGGTCAACTGGTGCCCGGTCGACCAGACGGTGCTCGCCAACGAGCAGGTCATCGACGGCCACTGCGAGCGCTGCGGCGCGCTGGTCGAGAGCCGGGTCCTGGCGCAGTGGTACTTCAAGATCACGGACTACGCCCAGCGCCTGCTGGACGACATGGAGCTGCTGGAGGACTGGCCCGAGCGCGTGCTGGCGATGCAGCGCAACTGGATCGGCCGTTCGGAAGGCGCTGAAGTCGACTTTCAGCTGGACGGCGCTTCGGACCGGATTCGGGTATTCACGACGCGCATCGACACGATTTATGGCGCGACCTGCCTGATCATCGCGCCGGAGCACCCCCTTGTTGAACGCCTGGTCACGGACGAAGAAGAGCGCCTGAAAGTGAAAGAGATGATCGATACAACGGCGCGCCAGGATCCAGGGAACGCGCAGAAACTGGGCCTGCCCACCGGTGGGTTCGCGATTCATCCCTTCAGCGGGGAAAAGGTGCCGATCTGGATCGGGAACTTCGTCCTTATGAGTTATGGGACCGGAGCCATTATGGCGGTGCCGGCCCATGATGAGCGCGATTTCGAATTCTGCAAGAGCTACGGGATACCGATCCAACCGGTGATCCGTCCGGCTGATGGAGAACTGACCGGTGCGGCTGATCTGCAGGAGCCATTTCTCGAAGACGGGATTCTCGAGAACTCGGGCGAGTGGTCCGGGCTGCCGAGCGCGGAAGCACGCAAGAAGATGGCCGGATTTGCGGCCGCACACGGTTTTGGGAATGAGTCCATCACGTACCGGCTGAAGGACTGGGGCATCTCGCGACAGCGATTCTGGGGCACGCCGATTCCGATGATCTACTGCCCGCAGTGCGGCATTGTGCCAGTCCCGGAGAATGAGCTGCCAGTGGTGCTGCCGAGCGACGTCAAGATCACGGGCAAGGGCCGTTCGCCGCTCGAATCAGTGGAGTCCTTCATCAACGTTCCTTGCCCCTCGTGCGGAACGCCCGGCCGGCGCGAAAGTGACACGATGGACACTTTCGTCGATTCGTCCTGGTACTTCTATCGGTACGCCGATCCTCATAACGGTAGCGCTCCGTTTGACCCGGAGACGATTGGGCGCTGGTTTCCGATCGATCAGTACATCGGGGGCGTGGAGCATGCCATCCTGCACCTGATTTATTCCCGATTCTGGACAAAGATGATGCGCGATTTGGGGCTCATCCAGAACTGCGAACCCACCAAGCGCCTGTTTACGCAAGGCATGGTGATCAAGGATGGGGCAAAGATGTCCAAGAATCTGGGGAACGTGGTGTCTCCTGATGAGATGGTGGAGAAGTTCGGTGCGGATTCGGCCCGCTTGTATTCCCTGTTTGCTGCCCCCCCCGATCGGGATCTGGACTGGCAGGAAGAGGGCGTTTCTGGAATCAATCGCTTTCTGGCCCGCGTTTTTCGTTTTGTGACGCGGAATGCGGGAAACGACGGCAAAACGGAGATGCATGACGCAGACCGGGCTGCATTTCGAAAATTGCACCAGAGTATCGGCAAGATCACCGAGGATTTCGACAACCGGTGGCATTTCAATACCTCTATCGCCGGTCTTATGGAACTGCTGAATGAGCTGTGCACGCTGGAGCCCAGACTCTCGCCTGGGGCAATTCGCGAGGTGAGTCTGCGACTGACGCAGATGCTGGCTCCTTTTGCTCCTTACACCGCACAGGAGCTTTGGGAGACGCTGGGGCAGGCGGGCCCGGTTTTTCGACAAAGCTGGCCGGCGTTCGACCCCGATCTCGCGAAAGAGGAGTCAGCCGAGATTCCAGTGCAGGTTAACGGCAAGCTGCGCGGTCACTTACGGGTTCCCTTTGGCACATCGCGGAAGGAACTGGAAGGACTGGCATCCGGTCTCGATAAGGTGCAACCATTCGTTTCCGGCAAACAAATCGTGAAAGTTGTGGTGATTCCGGACAAACTCGTCAATATCGTCGTTAAATAGGTTCATGTACAAGCGGGCAGGGGCTGCGTGTTTCATTTTGGCAGGCTTAGCTTCAGCCAGCCAGGCGGCGGCGATTTTGGAAACGTTCACGGGCGTCGCCACCGAAGTATGGAGCGATGGCAGTTGTGGAATCTTCGATGTTGCCGGCAACAACCCCAAAATCGGCGGCAATCTAACATTTAATCCAGATGATTTCACGCCGATACCCACTGCGCCGTGGGGATCGGCATATCTAACTGCCTACACAGGCGGCCCTGATTCCGTGCAGATGAAATTATCCGACTCCGGCGGAAGTGCGACCGTTGACGCTACGAGCGCACTGTTGTTGCTTTGCTCGGAGTGCAGGGATTCCTGGAGCTTGCTCCTTAGCTTCGATCATCTTTCGTTTTCGCTCCATCTGAACTCTCCGACTCCGATCGTCTTCGCCCCTGGCGCTTCGGTATTCGATCTGGGCTATCCTTTGGACTCAGGATCGACGCTCTCAGGGTTGTTGAGCGATACGTCTCAGTCGTTGAGTTTTACCGTCACCCAAGCTTCCATTTCGCCGGAACCTTCAACGTTTGGCTCGCTTCTGGTGGCCTCCGGGATTGGGTGGCTGTGCTGGAGATTACGAAATCCGGCTGCAGGTGCCGGGGCATAGTTCGTCTTCCTACGGTTTACGAATCCGAAAACACGGGTTGCGCGTCTATTACCTATAGCTCTCGGGGGAGCGGCTGATCTGTTCGGCGCGCGTGAACGGATAGGGCGGCAACTGGTTTACTCTAAGGATTGAAGGCATCTAGTTTTGGCTAGTGAGACTGCGATTCGGGCGGAGTCCCTTGGGAAGTCCTACCGGTCGGGAGGGGCGGAAGTCGTAGTGTTTAACAATCTTTCGCTGCAGGTACCCAGAAACGAGCGCCTCGCTGTTATTGGCGAGTCGGGGTCGGGGAAATCTACGTTGCTCCATCTGCTGGGCGGACTCGAGAAGCCGTCTTCCGGTAAGGTGTTGTACGGCGACCGCGAACTTGAGTCACTATCGGACCACGAGCTGGACAATTTCAGGAACCGGGAAATTGGCTACGTTTGGCAGAAACCATCGCTGCTTCCTGAGTTCACTGCATTAGAAAACGTGATGATGCCGCTGCTGATCCGCGGCGTACGTCACTCCGAAGCGGCAAGAACGGCGCGGGCACGACTGGATGAAGTCGGGCTAAGCCACCGCGAAACACACCGTCCGGGCGAACTTTCGGGAGGCGAACAACAGCGAGTGAGTCTTGCCAGAGCACTTGCCGGGAAACCGAATGTGTTGTTGGCCGATGAGCCTACTGGGAGTCTGGATTTCCGTACTGGAGAATCCATCGTCGCTCTATTAACAGAGCTTCATTCATTACACGAACTGACATCAGTTTTGGTGACGCACAATCTTTCTATTGCCAGTCGCTGCGATCGAGTTTTAGAGTTAAGAAAGGGCGGCCTCCAAACTCCATCAGATGTCGGAGTTCAGGTGGCCGGAGTTAAACAAGACGCAACCCGTCTTGACGGTGGCACTTATGTTTGAACGTTATACCGAGAAAGCGCGCCGAGTGATCTTCTTTGCAAGATACGAAGCGAGCCAGTTCGGCAGTCCTTACATCGAGACTGAACATTTGTTGCTCGGTCTTCTTCGTGAGGACAAAGCGCTGGCGAATCGGTTCCTTCGCTCACATGCAGCGATCGAATCCATTCGAAAGCAGATAGAAGCGCACACGACGGTCCGGGAGAAAGTCTCGACGTCGGTCGACCTTCCTCTCAGCCATGAGTGTAAGCGTGTGCTCGCGTACGGAGCCGAAGAAGCAGAAAGGCTCAGCCACAAGCACATTGGGACTGAGCATCTGCTATTAGGTCTGCTGCGGGAAGAAAAAAGTTTTGCTGCCGAAATCCTCCATGAACGAGGCCTGCGGCTCTCCGCTGTACGCGAAGAGATTGCCCGGTCGGCTTCGGAAAAAACGAGTGCAAGCAGGCCGAAAGAAAGCTCGCTGCTGGCCGAATTCAGCCGCGACCTGACACAGGCAGCAGTCGATGGAATGCTGGATCCACTCATCGGGCGCGACTCGGAAGTGGATCGAGTGGTTCAGATTCTCTGCCGCCGGACCAAGAACAATCCGGTTCTAATCGGCGAACCGGGTGTTGGCAAGACGGCTATTGTGGAAGGCTTGGCGCAGAGGATCGCCGATGGCGACGTTCCGTCTTTCCTTTCGGACAAACGGATCCTGGCACTCGATCTTTCGCTGATCGTGGCTGGGACCAAATACCGCGGCCAGTTTGAAGAGCGCCTTAAGACCATCATGAAAGAGTTGATGGAGAATCAGAACGCGATTATCTTCATTGACGAGCTGCATACACTGGTGGGCGCGGGTTCGGCTGAAGGTTCGCTCGATGCCGCCAACATTCTGAAACCTGCTTTGTCGCGGGGCGAAATCCAGTGCATCGGCGCGACCACTCCGGCAGAGTATCGCAAATCCATTGAGAAGGACCGATCGCTGGAACGCCGCTTCCAGGCAGTGAAGGTACCGCCTCCAAACGAGACCGATGCCATCCGCATTCTGTTCGGAATCAAGGAGCGCTACGAGAAGTTTCATGCGGTGGCCTATACCGATGAGGCGATCGAGACTGCCGTCTACACGTCCACCCGGTTCATTCCCGACCGCTTCCTGCCAGATAAGGCAATCGACCTGATCGATGAAGCAGGCGCGCGGGTCAAGTTGCGCCAGACGACGCTTCCATCGGAAGTAGCGGATATTCAAAAGCGCATCAAGTTCATCGTTCATCGCATGGAAAATGCGATTGCGAATCATGAGTTCGAGAAGGCGCGCTTCTACTCAGATGAAGAACGCAAGGAGCGCGAGAATCTCCGGGTGCTGCGCGAGAAATACAACCTGGACGATACGTCTACGGGCGTGGTTGCGAAGGACGATATCGAAGACGTGGTCGCTCGCTGGACCGGCGTGCCGATGACTTCCATCAAGGAAGAAGAAATCAACAAGCTTCTTCGGATTGAAGAAGAACTGCACAAGCGCGTCATCAGCCAGGAGAAGGCGATTTCGGCTTTGTCGCGAGCCATCCGGCGTTCGCGTGCTGGTTTGAAGTCTCCGAAACGGCCTTCGGGTTCGTTCCTCTTCCTCGGACCTACGGGTGTGGGTAAGACCGAAGTGGCCCGGGCACTCGCCGAATTTCTGTTCGGGAGCGAGAAGTCGCTGATCCGCTTCGACATGTCGGAGTTCATGGAGAAGCATTCAATCTCGAAGCTGATCGGTTCGCCTCCCGGATACGTGGGTTATGAGGAGGGCGGGCAGCTCACCGAACGCGTGAAGCGTGCTCCGTATTCGATCATCCTTCTGGATGAAATCGAGAAGGCACATCCGGATATCTACAACATCTTGCTGCAGGTGTTCGAGGATGGCCAACTGACGGACGGCCTCGGCAATACGGTTGATTTCAAGAACACTATCATCATCATGACTTCGAATCTGGGAGCTCGATTCCTGGACAAGCGCGGTCAGATCGGGTTCTCGGCGCCGAACTTAACGGGAATTCCGCAGAAGATCGAAGATCAGGTGATGGGCGAAGTGAAGCGCGCCTTCAACCCCGAGTTCCTCAATCGTTTGGATGAAGTGATTCTGTTCACTTCGCTGGTCGACGAGGACCTGATCAAGATTATCGATCTGCTGGTTGAACAGGTGAATGCGAACCTGGTGAGCAAACAGATTCGGATCAAGCTGGAGCCGGAGGCTGCGAAGTACATCCTGGACAAGACTTGCAGCGACCGCAGCTATGGCGCCAGACCGTTACGGCGGGCGCTTCAGAAGTACATCGAAGACCCGCTATCGGAAGCACTGATCCAGGGTTCTCTTCCTCGGCCTGCCGAACTGGTGGTCTACATGGGCGAGAACGGAATTTTCTGCCGACAAGTTGGCGATCTTGAAGGTCAGCCTGTTCCGGCGGGCGTCGGCGAAGAGCCTGCGCTTGGGGCCATCACACCGCTTTACATGTTCTGATTAGAGCGCAGCGACAAAAAGCGCGGAGGCGGGGCGAAAGTCCCGCCTTCTTGCTTTGGGGGCTTAATTTGGAATGCTGTACTCAATTGTCCGGGCGCTCTCCCGCTGATCGCGATGCACTTCCACAAGGACGCTCCACTGCCCTGCGGATGGAAAGACAGGTTTAGCCAGGTACACTCCCTGATCCACTGCCGGGGCCTTGAAGGTGACGGCCCTCTGATGATCTGCCGTTTCGATCTGGAGAGTCACCTTCGCGTCGACCAGAGGCTTGCCGAGCGAATCGCGCACCGTGATCTGAAATGGGATTTGCGCGCCAGTTTGCAGTCTTGCAGTGGGCTCGAAGCGGATATCGTAGTTTCCCTCCTGCAGCTCCTGGCGGCCTGATAGGCCAGCGGTCCCAAACAGGCCCATGAGACCAAGTACGAGAACAAAGATCTTCACGCCCCTCATTTTACCTGTGGTCTACCGATACAATCGTTCCGAATGAGCGACGTATTTCGGTTGGATGGACAAACTGCACTGATCACAGGGGGCGCGAGCGGGATTGGCGAAGCGACCGCCCGGCTATTTGCAGAGGCTGGTGCAAAGGTCGTTATTGTCGATGTGGACGAAGCGCGGGCCAAAGCGTGCGCGGCTTCGCTTCCGGAGGCGGTCAGTTTCGGATGCGATATTACGGACGAAAGTCAGGTGGCCCGGCTCTTCGCGTCTATTCAAACGCTGAACATTCTGGTGAACTGCGCTGGGATTGGCCTGGTCGGCAATGTAGAGGAAACGGCGGCTGCCGATTTCCAACGCCTGTTTCGGGTGAACGTGGACGGTACCTATCTGATGACGAAAGCGGCCCTTCCTTTGTTAAGGAAAGCTCATGGGAACGTGCTTAATATTGGCTCGGTGGCGGGTTTGGTGGGTGTGAAGCGGCGGTTTGCGTATTGCGCCACCAAAGGCGCCGTGATCGCGATGACGCGGCAACTGGCCGTAGATTATCCAACGGAAATCCGGGCCAACTGTATTGCGCCTGGGACGGTAGACAGCCCTTTCGTGGAAGGCTATCTGGAAAAGTATCACAGCCATGAGAAAGAAAAGGTCCGCGCGGAACTCAATCAGAGACAGCCTATCGGTCGGTTAGGTCGGCCGGATGAAATTGCAAAACTGGCCCTTTATATTTGTTCTCCGGCTGCGGAGTTCATGAACGGCTCGATTGTGACCCTGGATGGCGGCTGGACAGCGGCCTAAGGGGTCCTGGCAGCAAGCAAGCCTGGAATTCTTACCCGAAACGTAAGCCACAAGGTATGTTTTGCATTGACGGAATTAGATGGACTACTTAGGATATAAGTAATCCTCATGCCGGGTTGACCGGCCGGATCCTGAACGTCAACAGGGAATTTTTAAAGTCGAGAGTTAAGAATAGCTTTGTCAATGGACATCTTGCATCGAAGTAACGAGGCCGAGCGGTGACCCTCCACTCGTTGAGAAGCGCGATCTGCCTTGGCGTTTTAGCCTTGCTGATGCCGTTTGGCACTGATGCAGCGACCGCGGCAGCGCCGGCAAAGAGGGCGAGGCACAGGCGCAGAACGCGCGTAGCACGGACGACGACCCAGGCGGGTGTTATCCACAGCGACACACCGGCCAAAATGAGGGTGGCAGTTGCGAAGCGCCGGCGTGGCCGGAAGGTTTTCTTCAATCCATGGACGGAGCCGACCTATACGGACTCCACCGTTGGGGACAATGTCGACGGTGAAGATCTGGTGGTCCGGAAGGCTGCAATAGATGCGCTCGGACCATACAACGGAACTGTCGTGGTTTCGGACCCGAACTCGGGCCGAATCCTGAGCATTGTGAATCAGAAGCTGGCGCTTAAGGGCGCTTTCCAGCCGTGCTCCACAGTAAAGGTCGTGGTTTCCCTGGCTTCGTTGAGCGAAGGAATCGTCAATCCCGAGGCCTCGCTTCGAATCACGCGGCGGAACACGATGGATATGACCAAGGCTCTGGCGTTGTCCAACAACCTATACTTTGCGCGTCTCGGGCAGCAGCTCGGCTTCGAACGCGTCGAGAAATATGGGAAGCTTTTCGGTCTCGGCGAAAAAGCCGGGCTGGACATTCCGGGAGAAGAGGCCGGTTATCTTACCTCTGAAGCTCCGCAGACCGGAGTGGGCATGATGACGAGCTTCGGCGACGGCATCCGACTCACTCCATTGGAGCTGAGCAGCATCATCGGTTCGGTGGCGAACGGCGGAACGCTGTACTACCTGCAATATCCGAGGACTCAGGCGGAGATAGACAAGTTTGTTCCCCGCATCAAGCGCACGCTGGAGATAGGCAATCTGGTCGGCAACATCAGGCAGGGTATGATGGGCGCGGTTGAATATGGGACCGCTCGCCGGGCCAACTTCAATTCGGATCAAGTGATCTACGGCAAGACGGGGACGTGCACGGACACAGCACAGCCCGGGGTTCACCTCGGCTGGTTTGGCTCTTTCAACGACGTCGGGAAGAACAAGGTGGCGGTTGTTGTCCTCCTCACGGGCGGCCGGGGGATCAGCGGGCCGATCGCGTCGGGAATCGCCGGCAACGTGTACCATAACCTGTCGGCCTCGCACTACTTCAGTCCTGACGGAACGAGTCAGCCGGAACTGCCAGTGACGCCGGTAGCTCTTCAGAGCTCCCTCCTGCAGTAAGGGGCCTCGAAAATGAAAGCCGGCCGAGACGATTGTTAGTTCCGTCCACGCACCAAGCAGCGCTGCTGCTCCTCCTTCTGGCCTTCGTCTGCCTCGGCTCGTGGACCAACACCGTTAAGATCGCGAAGTGGCGCTTCGAGCTTTACTATCTCGATTTCGCCATTGGCGCGCTCGGGTTATCGATCCTGACCGCGTTCACGTTGGGAACTCTCGGCTCGGAGCTTTCCTTTAACGACCGGATTGCCGTTGCAGGGCTTCGATCTCAAGCCTTCGCACTCGCGGCGGGATTTCTTTTCAATCTTGGGAACATGCTGCTGGTCGCCGCGGTTTCGCTGGCGGGAATGGCGATTGCATTCCCCGTGGCGCTAAGCCTGGCATTCCTGATCGGCGCCTATTTCCAGGGAGTTGGGTCACCGATGCTTTTCGCCGCGGGTGCAATCCTGCTCCTTGTTGCGTCTGCTTTGGCGGCCGGCGCCGCACGAGTTCGGAGCACGCCGAAGCCTGGAATGACGGCGCAGGCTGCCAAGACCCGCCGTTCCCGTGCCGATAAAGGAATTGTGATCGGAGTGATCGCCGGAGTGTCGATAGGGCTGTCCTCTCCATTGACGGCGAGCAGCTTATGGGGGGACCTTGGTCTGGGCGCCTATGCGGGCCTGCTCATGTTTTCCATCGGTCTTGCCGTTTCTGCCGTCTTTTTCGACCTGTTCTTTATGAGCATCGGGATTGAGGGCGGCCGCGTCACATTCGGCACATACCGTGCTGGCAGCTTTAGACAGCACGGGTTAGGTATCGCCGGCGGGGTGCTTTGGGCCGTTGGGATTTTAGCCAGCCTGCTGGCCCAATCGACGCCTAATGCTGAATTGCCGGCGCAATCCACCCTGATCCTATTCGTACAGGGAGCGGTGCTGCTCAATATGGCTTGGGGCCTGCTGGCGTGGAAAGAGTTTTCGGTGGCTCCCAAGAAGGCAGTCACCTGGATCGTCGCAGCGCTTATCTGCTTCGGTGGGGCGCTGGCCCTGATGGCTTTCCGGCTGCGAGCCTAGCTCGAAAAGCCCAGTGCCTCTTCCAGCAGTGCGGTGAGCGTCGGATCGGACACATTTCCCTGGGCCAAGGTAGCAGTTCCGCCGCCTCGCCCGCCGGTCTGCGCCAGCGCATCCCGCAAGATCGCGCCAGCGTTCAAGCCGGAATCCGCGGAGCAAGCGACCAAGACTCCCGACTGAGAGGTGCTTGTCATCAGTAGCACCGACTTGGTGTGGCTGACGAACGTCTGCGCCTTCACTCGCGCCGCATCGTCAATCGTCAAAACGTTGAGAGCGACCCGGCGAATGCCGTCCTCCGACGGACGAGTCTCCGTGCTTAGGATGGTCGCCTCAAGACGTCCCACTTCGTGCGACAGCCGGACCTTGTCTTTCTCCACTTCCGTGAGGCGGACGCGAAGCTTGTTGACGGCCTCGGGAAGGTCATCGAGGCCGACCGCAGTCAATCGAGCCAGTTCGGCGACGATCCGGTAGTCCTGCCGGGCCCGCCGTTCGGCTCTGGCTCCGCATACGAATTCCAGGCGTACGTTGCCCCTGATCTTCTCGGTCCGCCGAATTTGAATCGGCACGACCTCGGCTGTGGAGCCGACATGGGTACCGCCGCACGCGCTGCGATCCAGACCATCGATCGTGACGATTCGAAGAAGCCCGTCACGGCCGCTCGGTTTACGAAGGCCCGTTACCATTTGCGAATCGTCGAAGCTGACCGAAACCAATCGACCTTCCCGTGCCACCTGATTTGCGCGCTGTTCTGCCCGTTCGATTTGTTCGTCGGTGAGATCTCGGGCACCAAGCTCAACAGTCGAGTTCTCCGCTCCTATGTGGAAGCTCTTGGTCGGAATCGAGAACAGCTCCATCCAAACAGCCGAAAGGACATGCTGGCCGGTGTGTTGCTGCATGTGATCGTAACGGCGCGCCCACTCGATCTGGCATTCGACCATGTTCTCCGAAACGGGTACGGCTGTCCGGTGCGCGATGCGCTGACCTTCATCGATCACTTCCAGGACGGGTTGGCCTGAGATGGTACCCAAGTCGTGCGGCTGCCCACCCGAGGTCGGATAGAAGGGGGTGCGATCCAGGTAAAGAATGTTAGCCGCCGGATCGGCATCAACCACTCGGGCTTTAACGTAGGAGAGATAGGAATCGGTGTAGTATAGCCGCTCGGTCATGCCCAATCCAGGGCGCCCTTCCGGAAGATCCACACATAACCGACGACCAGAAAGGCGAGGAATATCCCTATCTCCTCGACCCCCAACCAGCCCAATTGTTTATAGCGGACTGCCCAGGGGAATAGGAAAATGGTTTCTACGTCGAAGATGACGAAGAGCATGGCGACGATGTAAAACCGAACGGAATATCGGCCTCGAGCGTCGGACGCAACGGGAATACCGCACTCGTAGGGGTCAAGTTTGGCCGGGTTCGGGCGAGATGGGCGGAGAAGGCGACCTACCCCCAACGCAAAAAGGGGGAAGATAGTGGCCAGAACTGCAAACCCGAGCAGAAGCAAATATCCGTCTTGCATGATAATTTCAGGCTAGCATCGGGAAGCTTCCCGCAATTTGTAAACATCCAATCGACAGATTCGACTAATGTCATTCCGTGACCACATTCGGACGATCCGGCGGGAGGACCCGGCCGCCAAGAGTGACCTGGAGATTGTTCTGTTCTACCCAGGCCTTCACGCGCTGCTGTTCCACAAGCTTTCCCATTGGCTTTATTTGCGGAAGTGGTTTGTAACCGCGCGCGGCGTGTCGCACGTAGCTCGTTTTCTCACGGGAATTGAGATCCACCCCGGAGCGACCATCGGAGAAAGGTTGTTCATTGATCATGGCCTGGGGGTGGTGATCGGCGAAACAGCAGAGATCGGCGATGATGTGCTTCTTTACCAGGGGGTAACGATCGGCGGGACCGGAGCACAGAAGGGCAAGCGGCATCCTACTGTGGGCAATCGGGTTGTGGTGGGAACAGGAGCGGCGGTACTGGGGAATATTGTGCTAGGGGACGACGTGAAGGTCGGCGCGGGCGCCGTGGTGGTGCACTCGGTGCCGGAGGGATCGACAGTCGTAGGGATTCCGGGCCGCGTAGTGCGAGAGCGGGCCACTGCTCTCGGAACGCTTGAACATCACCGGGTGGCGCAGGCCGGCGAAACTGAACTCGGGGAGCTTGAGCAGTTGAACGACAGGGTCCGGGAGATGGAAGCGCTGATCAGGCTACTGTTGGAAGAGCGCGTAGGCAACGGCCGAGGCTAATCTCGTGCCTGGAACCTGTACCGAAGACTATTAGCAGCCAAGACCTTCAGTTCATCGCGCGAGAATCCAAAAATCTCTCCTGCCAGCATATATTCGTGGATCAGGTCAGTGAAGAAGAGGGCAGGATCGTCGGTTCCGAGGACGACAGGAACCCCAGCGTCCCAGATACGCCGGAGCGGGTGTTCTGTCAGTCGCGAAACCGCCCCAGTAGACACGTTGCTCGACGGACAGATCTCCAGAGGAATGTCCCGCCGAACGAGTTCGTTCAGCAGCTCCGGGTCGTCGATGGCGCGAATGCCGTGTCCGATCCTTTCGGCCCCGACGTTTAACGCCTGCCAGATACTCTCCGGTCCCGAAACTTCTCCAGCGTGACAGTGGAGACGGAGCCCCGAATCGCGCGCCTTTTTATACAGCGGGCCGAACCACGCCGCCGGACCCCGTTCTTCATCGCCGCCGATCCCGATTCCAACCACGCCTCCACTCCTCAAGTCTTTCGCGATTTCGAAGACGCGAGATGCCGCCTCCACCCCAAACTGGCGGATGGCATCGAAAATCCAGGCGACTTCGATTTGCGGAAACAGCAATGTTTCCCTACGAATGGCCTCGAAAATCTGCTCTACATTCTGTTTCTTCCACAGCACAACCCCTACCGAGAGAGTGACCTCCACATAGGTAATATTCTGAGGAATCAGGCGCTCCAGCATACGGCGTGTCGCTAGTGCATATGCCTGGGGAGAATCGAGTTGCTGAGTGAGCCAGACGTATGCCCTCAAAAAACCGGCAAACCCGGTGTAATGAAGATTCGTACGAATTGCATCCAACGAAAGCGAAGGGTTCAGTTCCAGTACAGTTTCCGGCTCCACCGAACCTTCCAGGTGGAGATGAAGTTCAGCTTTAGGCAGTGCTCGCAGAAAGGATTGCAGGTCGTCGCCTGCCGAGTGGTTGCCTACCGCCATTCTTCACGGAGTGGAAATGTAGATTGAGGTAGACCGGTATCGAAGCCCGACCTGGGAACGGTGCACATGTTCTTTGCTGTTGATATGGTAGAACGCGCATGAATGATCAAGAGATAGAAGCGATAATCGGCGGTTATCACGGAGATCCGTTCGGAGTGCTGGGGCCTCATGCCAAGGACTCTGTCAGAGGAGGCTCCGGCGGCCCGTGGGAGATTCGTGCATTCCTCCCACATGCGGAGGAAGTCGAGGTCTTGGCAGGCGGCAAAAGCGTGCCTATGCAGCGGAGGCATCCAGCTGGATTCTTTGAGGCCGAGTTGCCGTCGAAGCCGGGCTCCTACAAATTCAGACTGAAGGGCTATGACGGAAACCGCTACGAAATGGAGGACGTATATCGCTTTCCTCCGGTAGTTACTGACCACGACTTGCATCTGTTCTTGGAAGGCACTAACTACGAGGCCTACAATACGATGGGTGCTCACCGGACGACGGTTGAGGGAGTCCCGGGAACGCGTTTTGCCGTTTGGGCCCCTAACGCTTTGATGGTGAGCATCGTCGGCGATTTCAACACATGGGATTCCCGTCAATACCCGATGCGTGCCCGTGTGGGGGGAGTGTGGGAGATCTTCCTGCCGGGAGTTGGTCCCGGGACTGTTTATAAGTACTCGCTCAAGTCACGCCATCGGGGCTACAGCCAGATAAAGGCCGATCCCTACGGATTTGCGATGGAAGTGCCGCCCAAATCGGCCTCGATTGTAGTGGATCTCAACACCCATAAGTGGGGAGACGATGAGTGGCTTCAGCAACGGGCCCAGGTAAATCTGCTCGAGAATCCGATGTCGGTCTATGAGGTGCATCTCGGGTCATGGCAAAGAAGCGAAGACGGATCGCCGATGACTTACCGGCAGTTGGCAACGACCCTCGTGGATTACGTGAAAGAGATGAAGTTCACGCATATCGAGCTTATGCCGATTGCGGAACATCCTTTTGCACCGTCATGGGGGTATCAGGTTACCGGGTATTATGCTCCGACCAGCCGGTTCGGAACGCCGGAAGATTTCATGTATTTCGTCGATGCATGTCATCAGGCGGGCATCGGCGTGATTGTGGATTGGGTTCCGGCCCATTTTCCGAAAGATGCGCACGGACTTGCTTACTTCGACGGAACAGCGCTTTATGAACACGAAGACCCGCGCCTTGGAGAGCATCGCGACTGGGGTACGTTGATCTTCAACTTCGGCCGGAACGAGGTAAAGTCGTTCCTTATCTCCAACGCCCTGTTCTGGCTGAAGAAGTACCACATAGATGGCCTTCGAGTGGATGCCGTGGCGTCGATTCTATACCTGGACTACTCGCGCAAGCCGGGTGAATGGATTCCAAATCGGTTTGGCGGGAACGAAAACCTCGAGGCGATCGAGTGCTTGCGGAAGTTCAATGAGGTGGCGCACCAAGTGCCGGGGGCGATTACGGTTGCCGAAGAGTCTACTGCGTTCACGGGCGTTTCGCGTCCGGTATACCTGAACGGGCTCGGATTCACGATGAAGTGGAACATGGGTTGGATGCACGATATGCTCCACTACTTCGAGCACGATCCGATACATCGAAAGTATCACCAGAATGCAATCACGTTCAGCATGGTCTATGCGTTCACGGAGAACTTCGTTCTGCCCATTTCCCATGATGAGGTGGTCTACGGCAAGCGCTCTCTCCTGGACAAGATGCCTGGGGATGAGTGGCAACGCTTCGCAAACGCACGGGCATTTTTGAGTTACATGTACGGGCATCCGGGCAAGAAGCTGCTGTTCATGGGCGCGGAGTTCGGACAAACGGCAGAGTGGAACGCGGAGACAGACCTGCAGTGGTGGCTGCTTCAATTCCCGGTTCATCAGGGACTACAGCGATGCGTGACGGCACTGAATGCTCTGTACCGAACCGAGCCTGCATTGTATGAAGTGGAGTTCCAGTATTGGGGGTTTGAGTGGATCGACTTCCACGACAGTGACAACTCGATCATTTCTTTCGTCAGGCGCGCCAAACGGAAAGACGACTACCTGGTCTTCGTTTGCAACTTCACCCCAACAACCCATATGACATACCGTGTAGGCATTCCGGAAGCGGGGGGGCACCGCGAAATCTTCAACTCAGATGCGGGCCTTTTTGGCGGAGGCAATTTGGGCAATGGCGGGTATGTGGAGGCGGAGCCAACAGCTTCTCACGGACGTCCGGCATCGGCAGTGTTGACGATTCCTCCGCTCGGAGTTATTGTGCTGAAACCCACACGGCCGCTGGCCGCGCTGCCACCCGAGCCGGAACCGCGGTACCACGACGAGCCGGGTCATCACGCCTGAGATCAGGCTCTAGATCAGGTCATATCCGCCGCGCCCTCCAGGCTGCGCCACAGATACCAAGCGGCGACCGAGCAGTGGGGATGCCACTTTTCGGAGATCAGAAGCATTTCGCCCGGGGTTGGCATCTCCTCCAGGCCGTAGGCTTTGCGCACCGCGTTGCGAATACCGAAGTCCGTTGTCGGCATGACGTTTGGCCGACCGAGTGCGAACATCAGAAACATCTGGACGGTCCAGACTCCGACACCCCGGACCGCCGAGAGCTGGGCTATGACTTCTTCGTCCGGGAGGGCCTGCAGGTTCCGGAAGCTAATCTGGCGTGATGCCACCCGGGTAGCGAGATCCTGAAGCGACGCGATCTTCTGCCGCGAAAGGCCGCACGAGCGCAACTCTTCCGGCGTTAGCCTCAGAAAGGCGGCTGCGGTGAAACGCCTGCCGACGGCTTTTCGGACCCGGCTGAAGATGGTCGAGGCGGCCTTTCCATGCAGCTGTTGGAACGTAATGGAACGAGCTAACGTCTCGAACGTGGGATCGCGGAGCGCCAACTGACAGGGGCCGACCCGGCCGATGATCTTCGCCATGATCGGGTCAGCCTTCAAAAGAAGCGTCACTGCTGAATCAATCGCTGTTTAGACCCATAAATAACTTACAATATGAGCCGTACCGCATCCTTACGATCAGCGCCTGCATGGCGTATCGTGCGTTCCCTATGCTGCGGAGCACTGATCAGCTGTTTCACGGTCTTCTCCCAAACCCCGAACCCAGGTCCGGGTGCGGATCAGGATCAGAATGCCAGTCAAGAACCGACCATCCGCGTCGATGTTGACCTGGTGAATGTCTTTTTCACTGTAAAAACAAAGAAGGGCAATCAGCTGATTCCAAATCTAAAAAAAGAGGACTTCAGTGTAGTCGAAGACGGCAAGCCACAGACCATTCAGAGGTTTTCGAAGGAGTCTGACCTTCCACTGACGCTGGGCCTGCTGATTGACATCAGCGCAAGCCAGGAGCGACTCATTGAAATTGAGCGGCACGCAGCAGGCCAGTTTTTTTCGAGCGTGATCCGGCCCAAGGACGAAGGATTCCTCATCTCCTTCGGGAAGAGTACCGATCTGCTGCAGGATTTCACCAGTTCTCCCAAGCAGCTTTCGGCCGCGCTGCAGGATTTGCGGGGCGACGGGCAGATGCCAATGGTGGGCGCAGGCCCCATTCCCAACACTGGTCCTGTCGGTGGCAGCGTGGGAACGCCGAAGGGCACACTTCTGTTCGATGCAATCTACCTGGCTTCAAATGAGAAGCTGAAGAGCGAGGTCGGACGAAAAGCGTTGATACTGATCACGGACGGGGAAGATCAGGGCAGCACCTACAAGTTGCGCGACGCGGTTGAAGCAGCGCAGCGCTCCGACGCTATCATCTACAGCATTTATTACGTAGATCGCGGATTTTACTCCGGCGGCGGATTCATGCTTGGCGGAGGAGGCGGCGAAGGCGGGCTTCAGAAGATGTCAGAAGAGACCGGTGGGCACGTGTTCAAAGTGGATTCCAAACATTCGCTCGCCGATATTTTCAAAGAGATCCAGGAAGAAATGAGGAACCAGTATACGCTTGGATACCGCTCCACCAATCCGAATCAGGACGGCGCGTTCCGGCGTCTGCAGATTAAGGTAAACAACTCCGATTACAGGGTGCAGAGCCGGAACGGCTACTACGCTACGAAGAACGGTGTGCAGTGATGTGCTCGCGAGCCTCTAGGTAGTCCTTGATGGCCTCACGCAGCGGCGGCATCGGTTTGATTCCAGCCTGCTCCAGCTTGCTATTTGAAAGCGCTGAGTATTGCGGGCGGCGTGCCGCTGTCCGGTATTCCCGGGCATCCGTGGGTGTCAGGGCAGGAGACAATCCGGCAAGGTCGAAGATCAGCTCGGCATATTTGTACCAGGAGATCGGCTCTCCGCCGCCCAGGTGAAAGAGGCCGCCGATTCCCTTCTCCACCAGGTCCGCTGTTCTTTCGGCCATGGCCGGCGCATAGCTGGGAGAGGCTACGTAGTCCTGAACGACTCGAATCGGGGCGTTTCCTTTTGCGAGTCGAAGCATCAACTCCACGAAGTTGCCGCGAGGGGTGAAGAATCCAGCCGGCCCAAAAACTCCCGAAGTCCGGAGGACTAGCGGATTGTCCAGATAAGCCTGCGCATAGAGTTCGCCGGCAAATTTTGATACCCCGTACGCGCCGAGAGGGTGGGGGCGATCGGTTTCCACATATGGGCTGCCCTTCGTGCCGTCGAAGACGTAATCTGTGGAATAGTGCACCAGCCTGGCATCTACCTGGCGACAGGCCATTGCCAGATTCCGAACGGCAAAGGCGTTTGCGTCATAGGCGGCGCGAGGCTCCGTTTCCGCGATGTCCACTTGGTTATAGGCAGCGGAATTAATCACCACTTGCGGGTCAGCCTGCGCGATAACGGACTCGACGAGGTTCGCGTCGGTTACATCGAGTGATTTACGGTCGAATTTCTGAACGGCCCAGTTTCTGCGCTCGAATTCCCGGCAGAGTTCCACTCCGAGCTGTCCACTGCCGCCGAGGATAACGACTCTTCGTTGTTGCATCCTTTCGCAGCATAGCGGATGGGCTCGGGAGATCTACGAGTGACGGGCAGTAGCGGCCAATGCGTCGACGCGCAGTGTCTTCGACTCGCCCAGCAGCCTTTCGCGGAGCAGCATCAAGCTCTGGAGGCCCGTCAGAACCTGTTCCACCCGGAGTTCGAGGTGGAAGTTTTGGTCACAGTCCTGGGTACAAGCCACGACCTCTCCTAAAAGCATGGTGTCGTTGTACTCCATGCTGACGGGAGTCGAGACTCGGACCGGGTCACCCGAAATCAGAGTCAGACGCCTGTTGAGGATGGAGTCGAACCGGCAAGGAATCTGTCTCGGAGATTCTCCGGGCACGGAAGACCGGATTTGCAGAACGGCAGCGTTCGGATAGTCTGGGGAGTTTGTCATCTCATCAGACTGATCGGCGTCCAGGAAAGAAACTTTAGGGCGCCATTGCCGGGGTGGGAATCAGCCGTGGCGCTCAGGCGGCAGGATTAAATTCGGGAACCGATAAGCAGCCACAAGGACGCGCCGATTGCCACCGGAAGCAGCAGTTCCAGCCAGGTTCTCAGGGAAAACGGGTTTTTGACCAACCTGGTCGAACGGTCGGGACGTTCTTTGGCACGGATGTTATCCGCCAGCCGACACTGCACGTCCGACGGTCTTCCTTGCAAAGCCCGTACCAATTCTTCCTTGCCACGCTTATCGGCAATCAAAATAGTGGCCGAGTTGATGCCCTGCGTTGATTCCTGAAGCTTGCGCCTCAATTCGGGAGGAACATCACCGAGAGACCGGTACACATTTGTTTTCTCACGGTCGGTGATAAAGATAGTCGAACTTTTGGCAGTGAGTCGTGTCATGGCAGCAGTTCTCTACACCCCTAATGCTCGTAGACGCTCGGCCGGCATTTCTATAATGCCATTCCCAGCCTTTGCCAGGGTGACCTGAATGAATCCCAGGGCAGCTTTCGACAGCGATTTGTCTTTGCGGTAGATGAGGCCAAGCCGCCTTATCATGGGTTCGGGCCCGAGAGACACGTTAGCGATTCTGTTGGCGGCCACTTCTTCCTGACAGTGCGAGGCAGCCAGAAATGAGACACCCAGGTCTGCCATGACGAAACGCTTAATCATCTCAGTCGAATCGAGTTCCATGGAGATGTTCAGCTCGTCCTGAACCGCGTCAAGCCAGGTGTTCAGCCTCGCTCTCGTAGTTCCGGTTTTGGGCAGGAGCACCTGTTCTCCGCGCAAGTCTTGAGGCAGGACACACTCGAACCCAGCCAACCGGTGCCGTGGAGGCAACAGCAGCTTGATTTCATCCGAATGGATTTTTACAACCTGCAACTTCTTTTCCTGCACGGGGAGCTGTGTGATTCCGAAGTCAGCCAGATTGTCGACCACGGCCTGGACGACCCGCGTGCCGTACGAACGGTCAACCAGCAGCTGCACATTGGGGAATTGCTTTTTGAAGTCGGCGAAGACGCTTGGAAGGACGTAGATGCAGGTGGCTTCATTGGCGGCGATCAGCAGTTCGCCGCGCGGCACCTTTTCGAGTTCGTTGATCGAATCCTGCGCCCGACGCCTGAGCGCCAGAATCTGCTCGGCATGGTCCGCAAAGATACGGCCCGCAACGGTCAAGGAGATTCGGGTACCAAGCCGCTCAAACAGAGTGGTATTAAGTTCCTGCTCCAACTGTCGAACCTGCGCGCTGATGGCGGGCTGGGTCCGGTAGCAGGTTTGCGCCGCCTTAGAAAAACTCTTCAGCCGGACAATCTCCAGAAAAGTGTGGAGTTGATCAAGATCCATGGCTTAGAGGGCAACTAGGACACTTCGACATGTAAGCGCTTGACTTCAGATTGTACCAACAATCCAAACCAGCACCTATCCGACCCAAAAAAAAAATTGATACGGAAATTCTGCGCGGAAAGCCTTACGAACGTATATACTATTCCACTTTATTCAGGAGCTTTGCCCCCGCTGGGAGGTCGAAGATTTTCGGCGGAAGAGGCTGATTGACTTCCACCTTCTCGGCAAATTGCTGGTATACCTTGTAGCCGTTTCGGGATCGCTCAATGGAAAAAGGCCACATCACTCCGCCTGCGTCGCGGTATTTGCCAAATTCGGTGGCCTCATCGTTGCGCATCCTGGTTTTCTCATCCAGCCAGGTGAACGTCTGATGGACCGGGAGCATGGTGTTGTGGTCCAGATAAAGGCGAATGGTCAGATTGCTCGCATCCGTGATCTCGACAATCTCAACGTGGCGGCTCAGATATACGTCGGAGCCGATATAGTCAACAAACATGCCCGGTTCGTTCAGGCGGTAGCGCAGGATATAGAGAATGTCGTGTCGTGTGGTCCGGACATATCGCTGCCAGTCTTCGTCCGGAATCGGGCGGGCGCCCCGGTAGGTCACGTCCCAGGCCTGAGTTGGAAGGAAAAGCGACGAGTAGTCCCGCTTCTTGCCTAGAAGCTCTCGTTCGCGGAGGGCAATCCCGTCTTTGGGAGCGGCGTCGAGATACTCAACATAAATCTGCGCCAGGTCCAGACCGCTTAGCTGATCGTGAAAAAATCCGTAGATCCGGCCATTGGCGACCCGGCTCTGCATATGGAGAAACTTATCACCGCCTAATGCAGCGATCACTTTGTCGAGAACTTCGCGGCCCTTCTGGTCTGAGGTTTGCCCCTTCAGGGAAGCGGCCACGGCGGCAATAAGAAGCACTTGGGACAGAAAACGTCTGAACATCATGAATAGCAGTCTCAGGCACAAACGATGGAATGAACGTTGAACGACGAGGAGTCTTGTGATTGTTCCCGCGCATGAATCGAGCCCTGCCGATCGCGCAACTGGCCGCCGGCGCGACCGTTGAGGAACGCTTGAATCTCGGCGATCACTGCTATGGCGACCTGCTCGGGGCCGTCCGCTCCAATATCGAGGCCCATCGGGGTGTGCAACGAGGGCGCGAGTTGTGCAGCATCGATTCCGGCGTCGATCAAGAGTTGCACGCTCCGCTTCCGCGGCCCGAGTATGCCAAGATATGCAGGCGGATTCGCACCCAGCTGTCCGAGCAGATCCAGATCCTGACTGTAACTGTGCGTCATCAGCACTGCGACCGTCCAACGATCGAATGACTCGGCGGACGCATCGCCGGCATTTCTAACGATCACGGCGTCGGCATTCGGAAACTTTTCACGCCGCGCATAGTGCGCTCGCCCATCGATGACAGAAACATGCCAGCCCAAGTATTTCGCGAGATCCAAGAGCGGGACGGCATCGTCGCCGGCACCGAAGATCAAGAGACGGACGGCCGGACGAAGAGTTTCGACGAACAGTTCCGTGCCCCCGATTTGTATGTGTTGCGAGTCGCCCGAAACAAGCGACACAGCGGCGTGTTCCTTCACCGCGTGCATATTCACCGCGGAAGTCAGCTGTTGGTGCACGGTTCCGCTCGTGTCGATCGATAGATATTGCCCAGCTGCTTCGAGGGGAGTCACCACATGTGCCCAAACCGCCGGCTGGCGACTCGCTCTTACCGCACGAACGAGATCGAGAACGTTCCGCTCGTCCTGACTCAAGCGTTCGAGCAAGACGTAAATGATCCCGTTGCACCCCAGGCCGAAGCCAGTTCCAATCTCACCGTCCGGCGTTGTGTCGTACCGACGAATGGCGGGCCCGTTCTCGGTCAGCCACCAGGCCTTTTTGACGAGATCGTC
>JAOAPP010000662.1 GCA_025462985.1 Bryobacterales bacterium
TGTTGTCGATCTTCTCTTCGAGTTGGAATCCGCCCTGCTCGATTTCAAAGCGATAGGACTCAAGCGTGCTGCGCACCAGCTCGGCGACGTCTGTCTCCCGGAAGCTGTATTCCTTCTTCCCCGACTCGATGCGGGAGAAGTCGAGGATGTTGTTGATCAGTGCAGTCAGGCGCTCGCTCTCTTTTCGAATAATCTCGTAGTACTCATGCTGTTTTCCGGAGCTGGCGATGCGGCCTAATTCCAAAGTCTCTGCATAGAGGCGGATGAGCGCGAGGGGTGTTCGCAGCTCGTGCGAGACATTGGAGACGAAATCAGACTTCAGCTTCGCCAACGCGAGCTCGCGTGCCACGTTGCGATACATGAGGAACATGCCTGCACCCATGAGCAGGGAGAGGGCGCCGAGTATGAGAAAGCTGGTCCGCAGGAAACGGTCACTGATGCTGGCAATGGTGGTCCCACGCAGTTTCATGCCCAGGACGAGGCCGGGAAAGACATTCTCGAAGGGACGCTGCACTTCAGGCCACCCTCCATCCCACGAGGCGGAGGTGGCCAAGGGGTACTTGTCCTTCTCTGTCCGTACCATGATTGCCATCTGAGGATGGTTCTTATCCTCGCGGCTCGGGCTCGGCAGCACGTCGTTCAACGCCGGTGGGAAGAAGGTGTTCTTGAGATATTCGGGGTCATAGATGAAGCCTGCCAGTGCGGGATGCTCTGGGGTCGAACCGCGGGGGAGGAACAACACCAGCGATGAGTAGTGCATCTTCTCGTCCCGAACAAGCGGATGATCGGTGATATAGACGTGGCGACCTTCGGTCGCGCCCATCTTTCTGAGCTTGGTGATGTAGGCTTTCCCTTCTATATCCCACCAGCTACCAAAATCCGAAGCGAGTGTTTTGCTTTCTGTGCAAAGTTGTGGGTCGGAGGTCGCGTGGGAGCGAAATTGAAGCATGCCCTTCCCTGACCAAACGAATGCATGGGTAATCTCCGGGTGTGTCTTCAGGAACGTATCGATGTGCTCCGGATCGTTGGTGCTCGGGAACTGCCCGCTCGCTTCCTCAGCGATATCGTATGCGCGCTCGGAGATGCGCTTCTCAGCGATGGCCAGTACCTGTTGATAGTCTCGTTGGATCGCAGCTTCGATAGCCTTATCGCGCTGGATGGTTCTGAGGTGATACAAGCCGAACCCGATGAGTGCCACGGCAGGCAGCATGACTGCCAGCATGAGGGCCAGGATTCGCGGCCGCTCCGACCACCGTTGCACTTGCAGCATTAACATGGATGCACTTCCGAAGAGTGGCCCGGTTCCCATCTACGTGAAGGATAGTGACAGGAGAGTCGATGACTTGTCACGGGGAAGCAACAGATTGCAAAAAGTTGTGAACTCTTGAGCCGATTCTTCGAGCAGACTGACGAAAAGCACGTGCAGAGTGAGTGCGCATTGAGGCGCAGCGTTCGACCGCGCCTCACGGTGAGATAGTCAGGCGCGGCCGGCGTACTCCCGTGTTTCCGTCGTGACCTTTATCTTTTCTCCTTCCTTGATGAAGAAGGGAACGCGAATTTCGACGCCCGTCTCCAGTTTGGCTGGCTTGGTGACGCTGCCGCTTGAGGTGTCACCACGGACGGCTGGCTCTGTAGAGGTTACGACGAGTTCGACGTGGGCCGGCAGTTGCAGCCCGATGGGATTGCCGTTGTACTTTTCAATCTGGAGGAGGGCCCCTTCGACGAGTAGGTCCAGCGCATCCCCCACCATCTCGCCGGTGAGGGCGATAGTCTCGAAGCTATCCTGGTCGAGAAAGTAGGAGCCCTCCGTGTCGCTGTAGAGGTAGGTTGCCTCGACTGTCTGGAGGTCTGGCTCCTTGAACTTGTCACTCGCCTTGAATGTTTTGTCGAAGACTGCGCGCGTCAGTAGATTGTGCATTCTGAGGCGGACCAGCGTTTGCCCGCCCCTGGCTGTCGGGGTGGAGATCTCCGCTTCCAGGCAGTAGAAGGGGACGTTCTCGTATTCGAATGCCATTTTGCGCTTGATGTCGATGGCATCAATCAGTGCGGCCATGGTTCCTCGATGTTAGGGTTCTAAGGTTCATAGGAAAGAACGTATCAGAACGAGGACGTCGAGGATTGGAACGCTTATGATCGCTGCGGATTCGGGGTGGGTGAGAGGCCGCATGATCTGTTCGAAGTACGCACGCATGTGGGGGCGCATCGTGAGGGTGCCGCTTCGTCGATTTGCGGTGGCTGCGATGCTTGCCGGGTCGTTGTGGGCGAGTCTGCCCGCCTGTAATGCCCAGCATGCCGCGAAGGTTGTGGTCCATCGGCAGGATTGGCGGGCGACACTGCGCGATCGTCTGCCACTGCTTGGCCACCGCAACTGGATCCTCGTGGTCGATTCGGCTTACCCGCTGCAGACCACGCCGGGCCTGGAGGTGGTGGAGACGCATACCGGTTTACTTCCGACGTTGAAGGAGACGTTGGCGCAGATCCAGCGGTCGCGGCACGTGCGGGCGAACGTCATTCAGGATGCGGAGTTGCGCGACATACCGGAGAGCGATGCGCCGGGGATCACGGCGTTCCGCCGCAGTGTGGATGCTGTTCTGCAGAGAGCGCACCTGGCCAACGCACCGGTTGCGGTGCCGCACGCAACTTCAATCGGCAGGGTGGCGGAGACAGCGAAAGACTTTCACATTCTTGTTCTTAAGTCGGACGAGGCGTTGCCTTATACATCGGTGTTTCTCCAGCTAGATTGCAAGTATTGGTCCGATGATGCAGAGAAGCGTATGCGAACGCTGCACTGAGCTTGGTTGCACGCCTGCGGGGTAACGACGGATCGCGAGTCATGGGCGGGGAAGAGTCAGTGAGTCTCGTGGAAGTCGAGGTACGCGAGGTTCATTTGACCTCCGGTGACGACGTGGACGGT
>JAOAPP010000666.1 GCA_025462985.1 Bryobacterales bacterium
CGGAGCCATGTACAGGTTCGAACAGGGAAGGGGAGCGCCGCTCCGGATTGATGTTGCCCGACGGAGCGATGCCGATCGTTCCCGTGCAGGCTGGGCCAAGGTCGGACAGAATGTCACCAAAGAGATTTGAGGCCACAACAACATCAAAGCGATCCGGATTCAGAACGAAGTGCGCCGTGAGAATGTCAATGTGGAATTTGTCCCAGGTGACATCCGGGAAGGCCTTGGACATCTCCACCACACGCTCGTCCCAATACGGCATCGTGATCGAGATCCCATTGGATTTGGTCGCAGAGGTGAGGTGCTTCCTTTCGCGTCTCTGCGCCAGGTTGAATGCGAATCTAAGGATCCGGTCCACGCCGACGCGGGTCATCACAGTCTCTTGCACAACAACCTCGCGGTCTGTTCCAGGAAAGATCTTGCCGCCAATCGACGAGTACTCGCCTTCGGTATTCTCACGGACCACGAAGAAGTCGATGTCGCCCGGCTTCCGGCCCGCCAGCGGACAAGGAACGCCCGGCATCAGACGAACCGGCCGCAGGTTCACGTACTGATCAAACTCCCGACGAAACAGGATCAACGATCCCCAAAGTGAGATGTGGTCCGGAACCTTCTCCGGCCAGCCTACCGCTCCGAAAAAGATAGCGTCATGGCGGCCAATCCGTTCCTTCCAATCGTCCGGCAACATTGTGTTGTGCTTCAGGTAATAGTCGCAGGACGCGAAGTCGAACTCGTCAAGCTGCAGCTTAAAGCCAAACTGCTTCGCCGCCGCTTCGAGAACCCGTACCCCTTCGGGAACAACTTCCCTGCCGATCCCATCGCCGGGAATTACAGCAATCTTATAAGTCCGATTAGAGTCTTTCTCACTGGCATAGGGCATTGTCAGAGTGCCTTTCTTGTTTGAAGTTTTTGGTCGGCATCGCCTCGCGCAACCACGAGACGCATGATGATGATCGTGATCGCAGACACTATCAGCGTACCGCCGACGAGGTAGAGTCCGCGAGTAAAATTTCCGCTGGCCCCCTGAGTCGAGCCAATCATGTAAGGTCCAGCGAAGCCGCCCAGCGTGCCCAGCGAATTGATCAGTCCGATCGACGCGGCCGCGGCAGTCCCGGCAAAGAAAGTCGTGGGCAGGCACCAAAGAGGCGGCTTGGCCGCGCTGACGCCGAAGGCGGTAAGCGACAGTCCCGCGATCGCCAGAAAAGCAGACGACCCGGCCCCGGCCGCTAAAGCCATCCCAACAGCGCCGATCAAGCACGCAATTGCAGCGTGCCAATAACGCTCTCCAGTGCGGTCGGAGTTGCGCGACCAGAGAACCATACCAATAACCGCGATGAGGTTCGGTATGGCCACCAGCAGACCAACGTTGAAGACCGAGAAGCCAAGCCCCTTCACCATCAGCGGAGCCCAAAACCCTATCGTGTAGAGACCCGCAGAGGTGCCAAAGTAGGCAAGCGACAGCGCCAGAACCTTCCAGTCCGCCAAAGCACGCCAGGCACTGTGGCTGCGCGGATCTTTTATGCTGCTCTGCTCCTGCTCGATGGCAGAGGAAAGCCATTCGCGTTCGTCCGCACTAAGCCACCCCGCAACGGCAGGACGGTCGGTGAGAAACCGGAACGTGATAACGCCGAGCACCAAGGCAGGGATGCCTTCGAGCAGGAAGAGCCACTGCCACCCGCGCAACCCAAGCAGGCCATTGAGTTCCATCAAGGCGCCCGAGACAGGCGAGCCGATGAATCCCGCAGCCGGCGCAGCAGCCATGAACATCGCGGTTACCGCCGACCGATGGTTGGAAGGAAACCAGTAGCTGAGATAAAGAATAATTCCCGGGAAAAACCCCGCCTCCGCAAGCCCAAGCAGAAATCTCAGGACATAAAAACTAATCGGCCCGCGAGTAAATGCCATCGCCACCGACACAAGCCCCCAGGTGATCATCACCCGCCCGATCCAGAAGCGCGCTCCCACTTTGTGCAGGATGACCGTGGACGGCACTTCGAAAAGAAAGTAGCCAATAAAGAAGATGCCCGAACCCAGCCCGAACATCTGCGGCGTCAGGCCGACATCTTTGTTCATGGTCAGTGCGGCGAACCCTACGTTGATCCGATCGAGAAAGGCAACGAAATACAGCAGCATGAGGAACGGAATGAGCCGCCACGTGATCTTGCGAATCGCCCGTTCTTCGAGAAGGCCGGAAGCAGTCGTTGCCGTATCGCTCATACTCTCCCTTGATGGAAACGGAGCTCGCACTCGGAGCATATTAACTCCGATCGCCAAAGCTGTCCGAAAGCAGGAGTCCACCCTAGAACGACCGCGGCATAAAGACATCAAAGAACGGGCCCGCGGTCGAATGCAGGCAGACATGGGCGTTCGCAGTTCCGTCAACCTTCCTCGTAAATCCCTTGTCATCCACCTCGATCCGCATCGGCGTGGTCGGACAAACCTCCGGCTTCACCGCATAGGCCGCCGCAACCGCGTCGAACAACGTCGGCGATGTATGCTTGGTCGCCGCACTCCATTCCGCCGTCAACTCCTCCAGCGCCTTGCTCATCCCTGTTTGCTTCCCAAACACCTCCGCCTGCCGCGCCGGATCGAGTTGGATCTGAGTCGAATCAAGCGGCATCACATACAGCGGCACTCCCGATCCAAACAGCGCCTTGGCAGCAGCAACATCGTTTACGATGTTCCACTCCGCATCGGGCTGTTCCTTGTTGCCGTACCCATGTGCAACCGACCCGCCCATAAGGACGACCCGCTTCAACTCCCCGAAGGTTTTCGCATCCCTCGCGATCAGCGCACCCACATTCGTCAGCGGAGCCACCGCCACCAGCGTGATCCGCCCAGGATCCCTCCGAATCGTCTTCAGCATAAAATCGATCGCATCCGGATAACTCCGGTCGGGCGAGCCCTCCGCCCACTTGCTCTGCGAAAAATGCGGCTTCCCCGCCGTTCTCGGCCCCTCGTACACCGGAACATCCGCTCGCCCCGCCGAATTCAGGAACCGCGTCGCAAGCCGCGCACGCAAATGGGTGTCTTCAAAAGCAGTCGTCACGCCGACCACCTGCACCTCGGGACTCCTCAGCAAGAACCCAAGCGCGTATGCATCGTCGATATCGTCCCCAATATCCGTGTCGAAGATAACCTTCGCGGCCGTCGCCTGTGGCGTCGCAGAATGAGTTCTGCCAACCAGCAGCAGAAACAACATCAGTAAGGCGAGCGTCTTAAACATGGTCCCCATGCTACACGATTCGCTGCACCACCACCTCCATACACAGCAGGGGCAGCTCCCTCTTGGCCCTGAGAGCTGCCCCTGCGTTAACCTGGAGAACCGACGCGTCTAGCAGAATAGATGATGCGTTGCCTGCCTGGGATGCCTGGCACGCCCTTCGCGCTTACGCGCACCGACACCGCTCGATTCTCCAACATTCCAGGTTGTCTTCGCATCCTACCTTCAGGCAAACCAGGCCTCCAGGTAAAACAGGAGAGTGCATCATGGCCACAAGCCAGGAAAACACCAGCAGCAACGTCGGCAAGCCGGCGACCCCATCCGCCGAATCTAACCCACCCTCCAAGATAGATCCCACCGCACCCGCCGGCAGTGAAAACTCCCTTGGCGCGGAGAGCGTCCGCGACGGTCGCCCCGCAACTGACGACAGCACCGTCGAAGCGATGGACGAAGAGAGTCCCGACATCACCGGCACGTTAGATCCTGCTACGCCCGACGACAGCGATTAATGTTCGTAAAAGGCTTGCAACACAGAAAAGCAATCACGTAACGGAGCCGTGTTCCGCGCGAAAATACCAAAGCCTGAAGCCGCAAGTACCATAGAGACCAATGCGTCGCCTTGCTCATCCGGTCTCCTTGCTCCTCCTCGTCACCGCTCTCTTC
>JAOAPP010000815.1 GCA_025462985.1 Bryobacterales bacterium
GTCTGCAACCCGCCCGGCGGCCAGAACAAGACCGGGTCGATCGGCGTGCCCATGCCCGGCACCATCGTCGAGCTGCGCGATCCCGCCGACCCGATGCGCCGCGTTCCGCAAGGCGAACGCGGCGAGCTGTGCATCAAGGGCCCGCAGGAGATGAAGGGCTACTGGCAGCAACCGGCCGCCACGGCCGAGAGCCTGGACGCTGAGGGTTGGCTCAAGACCGGCGACATCGCGGTGATCGATGAGGATGGCTTTGTACGCATTGTCGATCGCAAGAAAGACCTGATCATCGTCTCGGGTTTCAACGTGTACCCCAACGAGATCGAAGACGTGGTGATGGCCCACCCGGCCGTGGCCAACTGCGCGGTGATCGGCGTGCCGGACGAGCGCACGGGGGAGGCGGTTAAGTTGTTTGTGGTGGCGCGTGCCGAAGGCGTGAGCCTTGAGGAGTTGAAGACCTACTGCAAGGCCAACTTCACGGGGTACAAGGTGCCCAAGCAGATTGTGTTACGAGACTCGTTGCCGATGACGCCAGTGGGCAAGATTCTGCGCAGGGAGCTACGCGACATCGCCTGACCATGAATTGAAATGCAATCAAATGAGGGAGGGGGCTTGCTCCCGATAGCGGTGTATCAGTCACTGAATGTATTGACTGAACCACGGCAATCGGGAGCAAGCCCCCTCCCTTATTTGGTTTTGATTGTTCTGAAGACCCCATTCCAGAGCCTTTCAGTAGGTAATTCGAGCGCCAAAATAATTGTGACTAAATATTGTCCTACAGTCGAGTTTATGACTGTAAGGCCCGCTTTTGGCTCTAGTCGGCCCTTGGCAAAGCTGCTACTCTCGGCGCGCTTTGTGACGTCTAGGCCTGCTTGAAAGCGCCAGATTCACCTAAAAAAACATACACCAATAATAATCGCATCAAATGCGATGATGAATTCGCGTCGCTGAGGAGTGGGCTTCCATGAACGAAGACTTTTGGAAGGATAAGTACCCCGCCGGGATTGCTGCAGAAATCAATCCAGACGAGTATCCAAATATTCAGGCGGTACTGAAACAGTCCTGCCAGCGCTTCGCTAACAAACCGGCTTTCAGCAACCTGGGCAAGACAATCACCTACGGTGAACTGTACGAATTGTCCGGCGCCTTCGCCGCGTAACAGCAACAACATACCGACTTGAAACCCGGCGATCGCATCGCCGTGCAACTGCCCAACGTCCTGCAATACCCGGTCGCGGTATTCGGCGCCATCCGTGCCGGCCTGATCGTGGTCAACACCAACCCGCTGTACACCGCGCGGGAAATGGAACACCAATTCAACGACTCCGGTGCCAAGGCCCTGGTCTGCCTGGCCAACATGGCCCACTTGGCGGAAAAGGTCGTGCCCAAGACCGCCGTCAAGCATGTGATCGTCACCGAAGTCGCCGACCTGTTGCCGCCGCTCAAGCGCCTGCTGATCAACAGCGTCATCAAGTACGTTAAGAAAATGGTCCCGGCCTACCACTTGCCACAGGCGATCAAGTTCAACGACGTACTCGCCAAGGGCAACGGCCAACCAGTCAACGACGTCAACCCGGCGAGCAGTGACGTGGCCGTTTTGCAATACACCGGCGGCACCACCGGCGTGGCGAAGGGCGCGATGCTCACCCATCGCAACCTCGTTGCCAATATGTTGCAGTGCAAGGCGCTGATGGGCTCCAACCTCAATGAAGGCTGCGAGATCCTGATCACGCCGCTGCCGCTGTACCACATCTATGCGTTCACCTTTCATTGCATGGCGATGATGCTGATCGGCAACCACAACATCCTGATCAGCAATCCGCGTGACTTGCCGGCAATGGTCAAGGAACTGTCGAAGTGGAAGTTCAGCGGCTTTGTCGGTCTCAACACCTTGTTCGTGGCGCTGTGCAATAACGAAGGCTTCCGCAAGCTGGACTTCTCTGCACTCAAGGTCACCCTGTCGGGCGGCATGGCCCTGCAACTGGCGGCCGCCGAGCGTTGGAAGGCCGTGACCGGGTGTGGCATCTGCGAAGGTTACGGCATGACCGAAACCAGCCCGGTAGCCACTGTGAACCCGATCCAGCATATCCAGATCGGCACCATCGGCATTCCGGTGCCGTCCACCGTGTGCAAAGTCATTGCCGATGACGGCACCGAACTGGCGCTGGGCGAAACTGGCGAGCTGTGCGTCAAGGGCCCGCAGGTGATGAAGGGCTATTGGCAGCGCCAGGACGCCACCGACGAGATGCTCGACAGCGAAGGCTGGCTGAAGACCGGCGACATCGCGATCATCCAGCCGGACGGCTACATGCGTATTGTCGACCGCAAGAAGGACATGATCCTGGTCTCAGGTTTCAACGTGTACCCCAATGAGCTGGAAGACGTACTGGCAGGGCTGCCAGGTGTGCTGCAATGCGCGGCCATCGGCGTGCCGGACGAGAAATCGGGGGAGATCATCAAGCTTTTCATCGTGGTCAAGCCGGGCGCCACCCTCACCAAGGATCAGGTGATGGAGCATATGCGCGCCAACGTCACCGCCTACAAGGTGCCCAAGGCTGTCGAGTTCCGCGACGCATTGCCGACCACCAACGTGGGTAAGATCCTGCGTCGTGAATTGCGTGATGAAGAGTTGAAGAAGCTGGGCCTGAAAAAGTAAGCCGATAAAAAACCCGCCGATGCGGGTTTTTTAATGACTGGATTGGAATGCAATCCAATGTGGGATGGGCGGTGCGACGATTCGACTTGCCTCCGATAGGGGGGATCAGTCACCAGATTCAGTGACTGACACTCTGCTATCGAGAGCAAGTCATATCGTCGCACCGCGCCTTCCACCTTTAAATCCGGTGCTTACAGGGCGAAATGCGCGAAGCTCACGTTAGCGCCGGCTGGGCGTACGTCTTTAAGGAACGAATCCTTGTCCGCGCTCAATTCCAACGTAATCTCGGGCTTGCGCTTGCCCGAATTGCGCACTACCAGACCTTCGATATGCTCGCGCAGGAACGCCGTCGGCACCTTCAGGTGCAGCAACTGGTCCGTCTCGGAGTTGTGCATCAACAAGTGAATCCACTCGTAATGGCCCACCGCAATACGACCTAGCGGCAGGTCGAACCACCAGATATTGCGCTTGCGGTCCAGGTCGGTGAAATGGCAGTTGTTGACGCCGAGTACGGCACCGCCCAGTTCCTGGTTTCTACGGGCGATGGCCTGTGCTTTATTGAGTTTCATAACCTTCCTACGGGATCTGTTATTCAGCGTTATAGCCTGAATGTGCCGCGCATTCTCGTGGGTTGGTCGACAAACATAAAGCCAAACCTGCCGTTTTGGACGAAATGCCCGCTGAAAATAATTGAAACTCTGCCGAACGGCCTCTGGTCAATCTTTGTGTAATCACCAAAACCCTTGATTGTTCTTTCGGAGAAATACCATGAGCAGCACATCGGACAAGGCAAAAGGCTTGGCAAACGAAGCGATCGGCAACATCAAGCAAGGCGTCGGCAAAGTGACCGGCAACGACAAGCTTCAAGCTGAAGGTGTGATTCAGGAAAAGAAAGGCGAAGTGCAGAAAGCAGTCGGCGATACCAAAGATGCGGTCAAAAAAGCGACCAAGTAAGTCTGTATCACTGGCTGTATTCGTACAGCCCGGCGGCCATCCACGGATGGCCGTTTTTGTATCCCTTATTGCAACTAAACTTTCGAAATTGTTTCAAAGTCGCCATATGGGCTACTTTGATGTAGAAAACGGCCCCTGAGTCGCCCACGATCTCACCCTCTTTGCGGCGAAAGGAGACGCTATGATCTTTCCGGTTCTCGATGGTCTCAAGCTGCACAAGGTGCTGGTACGCACCGTCAAGGAATTCGTCGACGACGAGATGTCCACCTACGCGTCTGCACTGGCCTACCAGATGCTGTTCTCGCTGTTTCCCTTCCTGCTGTTCCTGATTGCCCTGATCGGTTTCCTGCACCTGCCAGACTTCTTTACCTGGCTGCGCCTGCAGTCGGAACTGGTGTTGCCGCCCCAGGCTTTGGAGCAGGTCAACCCGGTGATCGACCAGTTGCAGCAGTCCAAGGGTGGCCTGCTGTCGGTGGGTATCGTGATTGCGCTTTGGACCGCGTCGGCTGGTGTACGGTTGATGATGAGCGCCATGAACGCAGCCTACGACGTGGTGGAAGGCCGGCCGATTTGGAAGCGTTTTCCGCTGTCGATTTTCTACACCATTGGTATCGCCGGCATGCTGTTGGCCGCTGCGGCGTTGATGGTGCTCGGCCCCCAAGTGATGGAATGGGTGGCGGGGCAGATCGGCATGCAGGAGTTCGTGGTCACCTTGTGGACCATCCTGCGTTGGCCGCTGATCGTGATTTTGCTGATGTTTGCCGTGGCCTTGATGTACTACGT
>JAOAPP010000738.1 GCA_025462985.1 Bryobacterales bacterium
CGCAAAACTCGAACCCGAGATCACGCTTGAAACTCTGCCGCGTGGTTAGTGGCCCAGTCGAGAAAGGTCCGTGCGGGCGCACCTGTGATGTCTGCGACTTTGGTCGGGACGAACGCAGGTTGGCCCATTGCGGCAGCCCACGCGTCGAGCAGCATAGCAGGAATGACAGCTGGCAATTCACGGCGCGCGTCGTCAGGCGAGATCTCCTCGATTTGCAGCGAGCGGCCGAGCACGCGACCGATCGTAGCTACTTGCTCGTATTGGCTCAGCGACTGGGGCCCGGTCAGAACATACTCCGCTCCGGCGTGCCTGTCGTCGCACGGGGTGCGGACCCCGACTGCGGTAACATCATGTTCGTCGATCGGGGCTGTAGGAGTACGTCAATAGGGTGTTTCAAACCTAGCTCCGCTGCTGGACCCGACCGGCCGCCTGGACCAGGGAACGCAATCAGCCATTCATCGAATGACAACACCGGGGAATGTCATTTCGTCTCGACACGGTGACAGTTCGAGTGCATCTTCCCGGCCAGCGAGTCGGAAGAAAGGGTAACGGAAGGCCCAGCTTCCCACCACGTATATCGTTTTGCTGTATATCTCGCTCCAGAACCCGCGAACACATTCGAAAAGACAATCGAATCTCCTGAGATTGGAACGACGGCAAGGCTGTTGCCTCCGCCATTTATGTATTCAACAGTGAACGAACCGGCCGGGACGCCTATTTTGGTCCCGGCCTGGTCACACCGATACTCCACGCTTTGGCGCGAGATGGACACCGCGCCAGCCAGGTGAATGGTCAGATCAGCCGCAGGCACCCGGTCACTCGACGCCATCGCGGCAGCCACAAGGCCAGTGAAGTGCAGGAGCGTGTTCCGTTCCATGCGGCGCTCAACCTAAGCCTTCACCGTCACATTGGGTCGTCCGGCGATTGTGCGATCGACGACCACTTTCGACTGAAGTCCGGCCTTGGCCAGAATCACGTAAACAACAAAGCCGGCCACAAAGCTATACACAGCGGCTGGTTGCAGATACAGCTTTGTTTCCTCCGAGATCGGCAAAAAGGGCAGAATTCCGATTACGAACCCAACTGCCCACGCTCCGTAACCGGCAAAATTGATACCCTCTCTCGGCCCGGCCCACTTTTTGCCTGACATCCAGTAATCCGCGACCATCGCACCGCAGATCGGTCCGAAGGAAGCGCCGATAATCGTGAAAAGACCGACCAGATTTCCAGCTGCTCCCGTGATCGCGAGCACTGTCGCGATGACTGCGCCCACCATTGTGGATGTAGATCGGGCCACTCCCGGAATCATAGTCGCTAAGCTGTTTCCTGCGATGAAAGACGAAAAGCACATGGGAGCGACCGAAGCTACTGCGAACATAAAGAATGCGATGGCTGCAAATGTGCCCGTTTGCGAAATGGCCGAATCAAAGTGGTAATCCTGGACGCCATAAAGAACGTGCGCGCCGGCCACTGAAAGCAGTGGAAGTCCTCCCGCCACAAGCACCGCAAGCAAAATGCCGACCAGCCCGCCCCAGCGGACGTCGCGCTCATCTCGGCTGTTCATCCCGAAATCCACGCCAGCCGCACCTGCCGTTGCGAAAAAACCCACCACAATCTGCACGAGCATCGTGAACCCCAGGTACGAATTCGGATGCGGCGGTACGTACTGCCCGACTCCACCCGCGCTTTTCGCGAACACCAGAAGGATCATCGCTAACGGAACAAAGTTAAGGTACGTAGCGAAGCGGGCGACATATTGGATCCCTTTGGCGCCCACATACCCCAGCCCTAAGGCCCACGCCGCCGCAATCACTGCGAATGGCAGGGTTCCTGGGCCGGCCTTCGATCCAAAAGCCGTTAGAATAAAGGTCGTCGCCACAAAGGCATTCACCGACATCCAGCCGACCTGCAGCACACCCATCAGCAAGCCGGGCATCAGATACCCGCCTTGTGTGCCGAAAGTCGAACTGCCGACCACATAGAGCGGGTAGCCCGTTCGCATACCGATCAGGGCCGGAACATAGTAGAAAAGGCCATAGCTAATCAGTCCGGCGACCGCCAGTGCTGCCAGGCAAACAGCAGGGCCAGCGCGATCCAGAGCCACTGCGATTTCGCGATAGAAAACGATCCAAAGAAAAACGCCGGCATACGTCGGCGCGGTGTTCTTGTACCATGGCGCGCGATTGGAGGCGGGGTTCGGCGTTGCTTTGGATATGTAGGTAGGCAACATTTCTGCTCCTTGCAATTCTTCGAGAGATGCTCATTATATACACCTGTCCGATTCTGTGGTTGTTTATAACGCCTACCTTTTGGTTTGGATAATCCTAAAGCTGATGACGCGCGTGAAGTGGTGCGCCTGAAGGTTTTGCCGGTTTTCCTCAGGCGCACCCATTCCCGTATATTCTTCCGCCAGGCGAACCAGTTATCTAGTTACCGGGCAACAAACACGAAGAACGAAACGTCCACGTTGGTAGAGTTGCCTCCGCTGCCCGGGCCACCGGGTGCTTGACAGCTCACGAAGATTGCATTCGGAACGCCGAAGCGGTCCGCTGTCGTGCACCATGCGTTAGAGCTTCCGAAGCCAAGAGTGTCGACCTGAATCCAACGGGCCCACCCGTTGGTCGCCTCTACATCCTCGTCAAAGGCCACTTGGTATTGACCCACACCGAGCCGCGTCGTATTTACGCCGTCGCACCGGAAACAGGAAGCGGGACTGCCATCGCTGTTTATCGCGGCCGTCTTGAACACAACGCCTCGCGTGGGCTGCGCCAGTACCGCTCCGGGCGTTGCCGTGCTTGGCGCGGCTCCTGTCTTCGCTGTGCTTAGTTCGCCGTTGATATGGCTTTGTTGCGCGTTGAGCGTAAAGGTGAGGATCAAGCCGCAGATTACGCTTCCAATCGTTCGAGTAGTTTTCATAAGTAACTCCTATTCCTTACCCACATGGGGCCATTCGGTGGAGGCACGATAATAGCCACCCGCATCCGAAAGCAAAAAACATGAACCTACGGATTCTCGGCGGGAACGAAAGCGGTTTCGGACGGGATGAACCGGTATATTCGCAAATACATTGAGATAACACTCGGACCACACGGATAACGATCCCGAACGCTGCAGTCCTTCTTGAGGCGTTACGGCGGGAAGGCGGATTCCTTGTTCACAATGCATTTCGCCATTGCCACGGCGAGCTTTCACGAGGGCACTGCCAACTTACTGGAAGAGAGTTGAATAGCGAGGAACGACTGATTCCACCAGGCGGGCACTTCGGATCTCCGCAATCTCGTTCCAACGTGCATCGCTTCGTTGATTGGAGGTGTGGTCGAACACGGAAAGGAATCGCCAGCCGTACTCACGGACCCGCTTGAACTTCTTTCGTGCGCCGCTCTCGCCTCGAGTCGGACCGTTGGAGTTCACCTCGATTGTTCACCTATCGGTGCTGCCTGCTTGCGGAACCAAGGAGGTTTCACGGAGGGACCCATTCTGCAACGTGGGTGTGCCTCTGCCGGATCAACCCGAGCGGGCATCACTCCGTTCGGCTCACGAATCTGCGCGCCCCCCAGCAGGCAAGGAGGAAAGTGACACACGCAAATAGTTCCAGGTGTAGTTATAGTTCGTCAAGATGTCCGCTTTTATTAACACGTGATCTGTCCGCTTTTGGTTTGGGTTTAGGCGGCGGGAGCCGCCTTGTTTTTCCGTTTG
>JAOAPP010000778.1 GCA_025462985.1 Bryobacterales bacterium
TCGATGCACAGGAAATCTGGTCTCTCGATCGGGTCCTCACCGCGGACGACATGATTCGGAAGCTCACCGCCGAATTCGGGCCGCTGACCGCAGTTCCGGACGCCGATCCCCGCGCCCCCGCGACCGAGTACCAGTTCCAGAACCGAGACCGCGTCGGCTTCATCGCCTCGGTAAGCCGGCCATTTTGTCTGAACTGCAACCGTCTGCGCCTCACATCCGACGGCAAGCTGCGCCACTGCCTCTTCGCCCGGGAAGAAACCGACGTGAAGGATCTGCTGCAGAACAACGGTTCGGATGAAGCCATCGCCGACGCACTCCGCGCAAACGTTCGGAGCAAATGGATCGGCCACGAAATCAACCGCTCGACGTTTGTAGCGCCCCAGCGCCCGATGTATTCAATCGGAGGCTAGAGCGCTAAACACTGCCTAAGAAACCCGTCCCGCTCCAGCTGCCGGAACGCAGTCGTAAAAAATCGGGCGAGTCGCGTACCGGGCCACATAAGCTTCCGTCAGGGCGGTCTGGAATGCCTCAACGTGCTCCGGAGCTACCAAATTCACGGTGCACCCGCCGAATCCGCCGCCAGTCACTCGGGATCCATAGACGCCGGGCAGCTTGATCGCCGTATCCACCAGAAAGTCGATCTCCTCGCAACTGATCTCGTAGTCGTACTGCATGCTGCGATGGGATGCAATGAACAGGCGGCCCATTTCGATCAGATCCCCGGCCCGAGAGGCCGCCGCGAGATCCAACACCCGCTGCGTGTCGGATATGACATGGCGCGCCCGCTTGCGGGGTACCAGCGGAACGCTCTCCTGCACTCGTTCAAAAAACGCCAGTGACACATCCCGCAGGCTTTGAATGGACTCGTCGGTTTTCCGAAGCGCCGCGACGGCCTCCTGGCATTCGGCCACGCGCTCGCGATAGGCGGACGTACCGAGTTCATGCTTCACCATGGAGTTCACTGCCACGATCCGAAGGTCGTCCGGAATGGGAACGTACTCATGTTCCAGGCTACGGCAATCGATCTGGATTGCTGAATGCTCCTGCCCGAACACCGAAGCGTACTGGTCCATAATTCCGCAGGGCATTCCGACGAACTGCGACTCCGCTCGCTGCGCCAGACGAGCCAGCTGTAAAGGTTCAAACGGCTGGCCGCCCAGCAGAGCCAAAGCGGTGCTCACCTCTAGTGCCGCCGACGAACTGAGGCCGGATCCGACTGGAACGTTGCTCCCAATCCAGAGGTCGGCTCCCGTGGACGGCACCCCCGCATGAGCAAGCTCAGATGCTACGCCCACCACATAGTCGCTCCAGCGTTCCACCGGCCTCGCCGACCCGATCCCTTCGGCGAGGGTAGAGAATTCCTCATTCCAGTCGCTCGAATAGATCCGAAGCTGCCCATGCGCCGCAGGCAAGATAGCCACGTAGCAGGACATCTCAAGCGCAATCGGGAACACGTATCCCAGGTTGTAATCGGTGTGTTCGCCGATCAGGTTCACTCGCCCGGGAGCACGGTAAACATCCGGGACCGCCTCCGTTTTGAAATGCTCCTGGAATGCGCCTACGATTTGGTTCGGAATGACAGCCATAGGAGGCAACCCCCGAAGACAAGAATTGTCAGGCCGCACCACAGGTTCACATTCACGGCTGGGTCCAACGGCGCGCGCATCTCCGGATTAACCAGACCGTAAACCAGCAGAATAAGGCCCAACAAGCTGAAAAGAAAACCTGTTGGCCGGCGTAAATCGTCCATGCTTTTACCAGAAAAGAAGATTCATGAAGACCAGAACCGCCATCACAACAATGGCCAGCGGGCCGGGGCGTTGATACCAGGGAGCGCCCGTGTCTTTCGGAAGATCCGTGAACCCATAAACCAGGTTGTGCAGTTCGGGCTCCGGCTTAGGCTTCGTGACCAGGCTGATAAGGAACGTAACCACGAGGCAAACGCTCCACCCGATGATCGCCACCCAGAAGCTTTGCGCCATGGCGGACGGAAACTCGTGCAGATTACCAAACCAGCCGCCCTGACCTTCCGCGACCGTTAATCCATACGTCATCAGCGCGCTGCCCGTTCCGGAGATCAAACCCCAAAACGCGCCGTCCCCGGTCGTGCGCTTCCAAAACATACCTAGGAGGAACGTCGCAAACAGCGGAGCGTTCACGAATCCGAACACCAACTGCAGGAAGTCCATGATGTTGTTGAAGTGCGTCGCCAGGTACGCAGTAGCGACGGACAACACAACTCCCACCACAGTCGTCACCCGGCCCACCCAGAGATAGTGGCTATCAGGGGCCCGCTTGCGAATGTAGCTCTGGTAAATGTCGTAAGTGAAGACCGTGTTGAAGGCGGTGACGTTTCCCGCCATCCCGGACATGAAGGACGCCATCAGGGCGGTGAGTCCGATCCCAAGCATGCCCGATGGATAAAGCTTGGCCATGAGCGTCGTGAGAACCAGGTTGTAGTTGTAACCCCCGCCGGTCGCGTTATGCGGGAGGTCGTACCCGTCGCCCATTTTCATCAAGGCCACCGCGGCGATGCCGGGCAGGATCACCACAAACGGCATGAAAAGCTTCGGGAAAGCTGCAAAGAGCGGAGTCTGCCGCGCCCCATGCATGCTGTCCGCAGCCATGGCACGCTGGATCACCAGGAAGTTCGTGCACCAGTAACCAAACGAGAGAACGAATCCGAGGCCGGCCACCAGGCCGAACACCTCAACGCCCATTGGATTCTGATTGGCGTGCCCGATGTATCTCCAGGAGTGGGTCATTACGGCAGGCAGATTGTGCTTGATCCCTTCCCATCCGCCCGCCCGGTAAGTGGCGAGAATCGCCAGTGGTGCAAACCCGAGAACGATGAGAAAGAACTGGACTACCTCGTTGTAGATTGCGCTGGTCAGCCCGCCGAGCAGTGTGTAAACCAAAACGATAGCCGCCGAAAGCAGCACCGAGTTCGTAAAGCTCCATCCGAGCACTAACTGGAACAGCAGTCCCAGCGCGTACATACTGATGCCGGACGAGAAGATCGTCATGATGGCGAACGTAATGCCGTTCAGCCCGCGCGTTTTTTCATCGAAGCGAAGCTTCAGATACTCCGGAACGCTGCGCGCCCGGCTGCCGTAGTAAAAGGGCATCATGAATACGCCCACAAAAACCATGGCCGGGACCGCGCCCAACCAGTAGAAATGGGCCGTCATGATCCCGTACTTCGCGCCTGAGGCGCACATGCCGATCATCTCCTGTGCCCCCAAGTTGGCTGCGATAAAGGCCAGACTCGTGATCCAGACGGGAACCGAGTGCCGGGACGTAAGGAAGTCCTCGCTCGAGGTGATTCGCTTCTTCGCCATCCACCCGATTCCGAGGACGAAGGCAAAGTAGATCAGCAGGCTGACATAGTCGATAGGGCGAAGTGTCAAAGGAGAGTTCCGTTCCGGGGCAATTGTATCGTACCGTCTCTAGTGGTAAGCGTTTACCCCGCTTGAGTGCTCGGAGCTTCCTTAGTGGACCCTTAGCCATTCTTTAGGGTCAGGACCCTAACCTGGGAATCGGAACATGTATGGCTGACTTTCTCTATTTGGCAGCTGGACTGCTTTTCTTTATCGCTTGCTGGGGTTTCACCAAGGTCTGCGACCGTCTGTAGACGGATCTCGAGGAGCATTTGAATGGACTACATCATTGGCGGCATCACGACCGTATTCCTGTTTGCCTATCTCCTATATGCATTGCTGCGGCCGGAGAAGTTTTGAGCCCTTGTAGGACGAATCCCGGAGGAAAAACGTGACTGTTAACGGCATTGCTCAGATTTTAATTTTCTTCCTGATCATCCTGGCGACCACCAAGCCGCTTGGGATCTTCATGGCGCGGCTTTTTGAAGGCAAGCGGACGTTCCTGCATCCCATCTTGCGGCCACTCGAAGTCTTGACCTATAAAGTGATCGGAGTTCGCGAGGAGACCGAACAGCGTTGGACGCAATACACTGCCGCCCTGCTGGCGTTCAGCGTCTTCAGTTTCTTGTTCGTTTATCTGCTGCAGCGACTGCAGGGAGTGCTGCCCCTCAATCCGCAGGGCTTCAACCGGACTTCCGTCACACCGGACCTGGCATTCAACACGGCCGTGAGTTTCGTCACTAACACGAACTGGCAGGCCTACTCGGGTGAGAGCACTCTGAGTTACCTGGTGCAAATGGCTGGACTTGCGGTGCAGAACTTCGCCTCGGCAGCAGCAGGTATCGCAGTGGCCATCGCGGTGGTTCGCGGCTTTGCGCGGCAGCAGATGGACAGTCTCGGCAACTTCTGGGTGGATGTCACCCGGGCGACTGTTTACATTCTGCTGCCGGTTTCTACAGTGGTGGCCTTGTTCCTGTGCTGGCAGGGAGTGATTCAGAACTTCAATCACTACACGACGCTCACCACCGTTGAAGGCGTGAAGCAGATCATCGCTCAGGGGCCTGTCGCTTCCCAGGAAGCCATCAAGATGTTAGGCACCAACGGAGGCGGCTTCTTCAATGCGAACTCGGCCCATCCGTTCGAGAATCCCAATCCGCTGACCAACTTCCTGCAGATCATCCTGATCTTCCTTATCCCGGCGGCTCTCACCTACACGTTTGGAGTAATGGTCGGAGATCGGAGGCAGGGCTGGACCGTGTTCTCGGCCTGCGCCGTGATGTTCCTGGCGGGCGCCTTCTTCTGTTACTGGGCGGAGGCGCAGGGCAATCCCACGCTCGCCAAACTCGGAATCGAAACGCATGCGACTGCTCTGCAGCCCGGCGGAAACATGGAAGGCAAGGAGACTCGCTTCGGTATCGCCGCCTCCGCCCTGTTTGCGACCGTTACAACCGATGCCAGTTGCGGGGCGGTGAATGGCATGCACGACAGCTTTACCCCGCTGGCGGGGCTGGTGCCGCTGTTCAACATTGAAACGGGCGAGGTGATCTTTGGAGGGGTCGGCGCCGGGCTGTACGGGATTCTGCTTTACGCCATTCTGGCCGTATTCATCGCGGGCTTGATGGTCGGGCGAACGCCGGAGTATGTCGGCAAGAAAGTGGAGCAGAAAGAAGTGAAAATGGCGATGCTGGCTCTGATCGCGACGGCGTTTTCAATACTCGTACTGGCGGCAATCACCTCCGTCATTCACTTTGCTGAACCTACTAAGGATGCAAAGGGACAGCCGGTGGCGCAAAGCTACTGGAATCCGCCCGGACCTGCGACGGCAAATTTCGCGAACAACGGACCGCACGGGTTCAGCGAGAACCTTTACGCCTACAGCAGCGCGACCGGCAACAACGGTAGCGCGTTTGCCGGAATCAGCGTCAACACGCCCTGGTACAACTTCACGCTCGGGCTTGCCATGCTGCTGGGACGGTTTCTCTTCCTGATCCCGCTGCTCGCCGCAGCCGGCAGTCTGGCGCTCAAGAAGAAGATCCCCCAAACGGCTGGGACGCTGCCCACGCATGGCCCGCTCTTTGTGGGGCTGCTGGTGGGAACCGTCATTCTGGTCGGAGCCCTGACCTTCTTCCCGGCGCTCGCGCTTGGGCCGATTGTCGAACATTTCCTGATGCAAAGCGGAAAGCTTTTCGCTTTACTGCCGTTCCCTCTTTGGAGCTAATTCATGGCCACTCTCACTGAGACTCCCATTCCCGCGCCCTTGAAAGATCCCATTCCGGGGCCGCCTTCCGGGCAGGATCCAGGATCATTACTTCCGGGCAAGTTGGTGCGCGCCAGGCCGCTGTTTGATCCCGAGATCGTGCGGCGGGCCTTACGCGACTCGTTCTTAAAATTGAATCCGCTCACGCTCATGAAGAACCCGGTCATGTTCGTGGTCGAGGTAGGAGCCGCGCTGGTGACGGTCTTTCTTCTGCGCGACCTGTTCACGGGCGCTGGCGGGCTCGGTTTTGAAGTTCAGATCGCTATTTGGCTGTGGTTCACTGTGCTCTTTGCCAACTTCGCTGAAGCAATGGCCGAAGCACGCGGAAAAGCCCAGGCCGATGCACTTCGCAAGACCAAGGGGGACGCCATGGCCAAGCGGCTCGTGGGCAAGAAATACGAGGTTGTACCCGCGTCCAAGCTGCGATCCGGTGATGTTGTCATAGCGGAGACTGGCGACCTCATCCCGGGTGACGGCGAAGTCATCGAAGGCATCGCGACAGTAGACGAGTCGGTCATCACGGGGGAAAGCGCGCCGGTGATTCGCGAATCGGGCGGAGACAGGAGCGCCGTGACGGGCGGGACAAAGGTTCTCTCAGATCAGGTGCGCATTCGCATCACGTCTAACCCCGGCGAGACATTTCTCGACAAGATGATCGCGCTGGTGGAAGGAGCGGAACGTCAAAAGACACCGAACGAAATAGCGCTGAATATTTTGATCGCTGGCCTGACGCTCATTTTTCTGCTCGCCGTTGCGACCCTGCATCCGTTTGCGGTTTACGCCGTGAGTTCAGCGGGAGCGGGCGTTGTTCCGACTATCGCGGTGCTGGTCTCGCTGCTCGTTTGTCTCATACCGACCACCATCGGCGGTCTACTCTCGGCAATCGGCATCGCCGGGATGGATCGCGTGATGCAGCACAACGTGCTGGCGATGAGCGGCAAGGCGGTCGAAGCCTCCGGCGATGTGAACACGCTGCTGCTGGACAAAACCGGCACGATCACGCTCGGCAACCGGCAGGCGGTGGAATTCATTGCCTTCGAGGGTGTCACGGAAGAAGAACTGGCCGATGCGGCGCAGCTTTCGAGCCTCGCCGATGAGACCCCCGAAGGACGATCGGTCGTGGTTCTGGCGAAAGAGAAATACGGCCTGCGAGGTAGGGAAGTGGCCGAGCACGAGGCGCACTTTATTCCGTTTTCGGCTTACACACGAATGAGCGGCGTCGACATTGATGGACGCTCGCTCCGCAAGGGCGCAAGCAGCGCGATTGCGAAGCTCGTCGAAGACGCGGGCGGCAGCCTTCCGGCCAATTTTCAAGAGGTATCGGACCGTATCTCGCGCACGGGTGGCACGCCCTTGGCCGTAGCGGACGGACGTCGTGCGCTCGGGATCATTCACTTGAAAGACATCGTCAAGGGCGGCATGAAGGAGCGCATCGCGCAGCTTCGCGCCATGGGCATCCGATCGGTGATGATCACCGGGGACAACCCGCTGACGGCCGCGGCCATCGCCCAGGAAGCGGGGGTTGACGACTTCTTAGCGCAGGCGACTCCGGGTGACAAGCTCACCTACATCAAACGCGAACAGGGCGAAGGACGGCTGGTGGCCATGACAGGCGATGGCACGAACGACGCGCCTGCATTGGCGCAGGCCGACGTCGGACTGGCGATGAACACAGGAACGATGGCTGCCAAAGAGGCCGGCAACATGGTGGATCTCGACAGCAACCCAACGAAGCTTATCGAGGTTGTGGCAATCGGCAAGCAGTTGCTGATTACGCGCGGTGCGCTTACGACGTTTTCCATCGCGAATGACGTGGCGAAGTACTTCGCGATTATTCCGGCTATGTTCTTGGCGACCTATCCTGCGCTGTCGCGATTCAACATCATGCAACTCCACTCGCCCCAAAGCGCAGTTCTCGCGGCAGTGATCTTCAACGCGCTGATCATCATTGCTCTTGTTCCGCTGGCGCTGCGCGGCGTGAAGTACCGTCCTGTTGGAGCCGCCTCGCTGCTGCGCCGCAATGTTCTTATTTATGGTCTCGGAGGTATCCTCGTGCCGTTTCCCGGGATCTGGCTCATCGACCGGCTCTTAGTGCTGTTGCATCTTGCGTGAGCCGGAAAGGGAACGAAAATGCTTAACCAACTTGCTCCTGCTCTCAGACTGACTATATTGATGACCATTGTCACCGGACTTATTTACCCCGGCGTGGTCACTGGCCTCTGTCAGGTGTTCTTTCCGCACCAGGCGAACGGCAGCTTGATCACTGTGAATGACAAACTGGTGGGATCGGACCTGATCGGGCAGAACTTTCACAAGCCCGAGTACTTCCATCCCCGACCGTCCGCTGCCGGCAACGACGGCTATGACGCCACCGCTTCAAGCGGGTCCAACCTCGGGCCTACCAGTCAGAAATTGTTTGACCGGGTGAAAGCCTCAGCCGATGAGTATCGGAAAGAGAATCCGGATTTTCACGGGCCCATTCCGGCCGATGCGCTGACAGCGTCGGCCAGCGGCCTCGATCCGGAGATCAGCCTGGCAAATGCTACGGCCCAGGCTGATCGCGTCGCCCAGGCACGAGGCAAGGACGCAACTGAAGTGCAGCACTTGGTTGACTCCTTGGCAAGCCGCCGCGATCTGGGGCTGCTGGGAGAAGCCAGAGTCAACGTGCTCAAGTTGAATCTGGCTCTCGACCGGGAAATGGCGAAGAAGTAAGATCTACTCGAACATTCCCTCAAAGAGGGCGGAACTCAGATACCGCTCGCCGGCGTCGGGAAGGACGACCACGATCGTCTTTCCCTCCATCTCAGGTTCCTTGGCCAGCCGGATTGCGGCCGCCACTGCGGCCCCACACGAGATGCCGCTCAAAATGCCTTCTTCGCTCGCCAGGCGGCGCGCCAGTTCGATCGATTCTTCATTTGACACCTGCTCTACCCGATCCACCATCGAAAGGTCGAGGTTATCCGGAACGAAGCCGGCACCGATTCCCTGGATCTTGTGCGGTCCGGGCTTCACGGGTTCCTTGTCGAGCGTCTGCGTGATAACAGGACTGCTGATGGGTTCCACCGCGACTGTGAGCAGGGAATGCTTCTTTTCGCCCTTGATATAGCGCGAGACTCCGGTGATTGTTCCACCGGTACCCACGCCGGAGACGAGGACATCGACGACACCGCCAGTATCTTCCCAGATTTCAGGCCCGGTTGTCTCGAAGTGAATGCGTGGATTAGCGGGATTGCTGAACTGCTCAGCCACGAAGTAACGGTCGGGATCGGAGGCCTTCAGTTCTTCGGCTTTGGCGATTGCGCCCTTCATTCCTTTGGCGCCTTCAGTGAGGACCAGCGTGGCTCCCAGCACTTTCAGAACTTTACGCCGTTCGAGCGACATAGTCTCCGGCATCGCCAATGTGACTGGGTAGCCGCGAGCTGCGCCAACAAACGCCAGCGCGATGCCCGTATTGCCGCTTGTGGCTTCCACTATTTCAGTCCCGGGCTTCAGGACTCCTCGCTGCTCCGCATCCCAGATGATAGAAGCGCCAATGCGGCACTTCACCGAGTACGCCGGGTTGCGGCCTTCTATCTTCGCCAGGATGGTGGCTTTGGCGCCGTCGACGATGCGGTTCAACTTGACGAGTGGCGTGCGCCCAATGCTGAATGAGTTGTCAGGATAAATCACGGATTCCGATTCCTTTCAAGAGGCCAAGCGTGTTTTCAAATGTCCCAGTTGGGAACATACTTTGCGTGCCGCTCCTGCCAGGAGCGGGCCAGATCTCCAAACGTCGTGTGGTCAAGCACGTCCGATACGGCTGTGTCGACCCGAAGCCAGATGTCTGTAAACGGATCGTCTTGGGACGACCGGCCGCTGTTCTTGACGTTTTCGACCGTTTTCAGAACCTCGCCGACCGTAATGGAATCGGGCGCTCGCGCCAGCAGATATCCGCCCTCGGCGCCACGGCGCGAGTCGACGAACCCACTTTGCTTTAATCCCGCGAGAATCAGCTCCAGGAATTTTTGCGGAATTTTTTGGCGTTTAGCTATGTCGGCGATCTTCACTGGCGGCATGGGAGCTGAAGAACGACGCTCATTCATGTATTGTGAAGCGAGATCGAAGACAGCCTTGAGCGCGTATTCGCTCTTGACCGAGATGTTCATCCGTTGACCTTTTCCAGTTTAATCCCTCCGTTTTGGTAGAGATTGAATTTCGAGGCCGCCCGAGCGAGTAAGATGTGAGTTGCCACACCGTTGGCAGGAGTTACTTTGTCGAGACAATTATTCGGAACGGATGGTATCAGGGGAGTAGCGGGAGAGCCGCCAATAGACCCCCGAACGGCGCACGCGCTGGGCTTTGCGCTGGGGACATGGGCCCGCCGAACGCCCGACAAGGTGACCGACGGCTTGCATCAAGTACTGATCGGTATGGACACGCGCGAAAGCGGCCGCTGGCTTGCCGAGCAAGTGGCAGGTGGCGTGGTGGAGGCCGGACTGCAGCCGCGCTTTGCCGGTGTAATCACGACCCCCGGAGTGGCGTACCTGACAAGAACCGGGCCGTTTGTGGCCGGCGTGATGATTTCCGCCTCTCACAATCCCTACCAGGACAATGGGCTGAAGGTCATCAGCCATTCCGGGTACAAATTAGCCGACAGCGTCGAACTTGAGCTGGAAGCGTCCATCGAACAGTGGCTCGCACGGGGCGAGGAGGCCGTTGCCCATGACCTGGCGGTTGACCCAAGTCTGGACCACCTTTACACGAAGTACCTGGCCGGTACGGTTTTAGGCACGTTTCCGATGCGGTTGGCGATTGACTGCGCGAACGGATCGGCCACCGAAGTTGCGCCGCACCTTTTCCCTCAGTTAGGCGCGACGGTGGACTGGATTGCCGTTTCACCGGACGGACGTAACATCAACCTCGATTGCGGATCGCTGCATTTGGAGAAGTTACAGCAGCGTGTTCTCGAAACGGGCGCTGACCTCGGGATCGCCTTCGATGGCGACGCAGATCGTGCGCTATTTGTATCGCCATCGGGGAAATTGGTGAACGGGGACGTAGTGCTGTTTCTCACGGGCACTGCTTTGAAGAGCGCGGGCCATTTGCCTGGGAATGTTGTCGTCGCTACAGTTATGTCGAACCTTGGCCTGGAGAAAGCGCTTGAAAGCCATGGAGTAACTATGCTGCGCACTCCGGTGGGCGACAAGTATGTTCTTGAAGAAATGCTGAAGCAGGGGGCGGCGCTCGGCGGCGAGCAGTCCGGACACGTTATCTTTTCCGAGTATGCGACCACTGGAGACGGCATACTGACGGCGCTGCGAGTTCTTGAAATCTTGCGGGATTCGGGAAGGAGTCTGGACGATGTTATTGACCAGGTTCGGACGTATCCGCAGAAACTGGTGAACATTCGCGTGCAGCATAAGAGGCCACTGGCGGAGCTGAAGGCCGTGCAAGAAGAGATCGCGGCAGCTGAGCACGAGTTTGCCGGAACGGGCCGCGTACTGGTGCGTTTTTCCGGGACAGAGGCTCTGGCCCGCGTGATGATCGAGGCGAACTCGAGCGAACAGGTCGATAAGTGGACCGGGCGGATTGCAGACGCGATTCGAGCGGAACTAGGTACTGTAACGCACTAACAGCGGAGCTGCGCCCGTGCTACACTGCAATCTTCGATCAGCTTTCCTCCCCCTCGCTGCTCACTTTCAAAGAACCGGGTTGTCCTATGGAGCGCGCTGCGCGACTTATCAAGAAAGATCGACGTTCTCAGCAGATTATTGGCGATGACGACATCGTTCGCGGCATCTGGCCGACGGCTGTAGGCAAGGCGATTGCCCGCCATACAGTTCGCCTCAAAGTCGTGAGGACGACACTGGTGGTGGAGGTGGAAGATGCTATGTGGCAGAAGCAACTGTTTCCACTGGGCAATCAGATTGTGCAGCGAGTTCAGAAGCTACTGGGGAATACCGGCATTCAGGACGTTGAGTTTCGGATTGCCATTATGAAGCGGCAAATGCAGCGGGAAGAGTTAGTGAATCCCGCATCCACAGGTGCTGGTCCCTTGTATGACGAAGCCGATCAGATTCTAGACCCTGTGCTAAAGAAGGTATATCGAAACTCCCGTAAGAGAGAAACTGCTTGATCTTGTCAGATGAGGAGGTCCGTTATGTCGCCGATCTGGCGAATTTGCGGCTCTCGGAAGAAGAAGTAAGGCACATGGCCCGTGACCTGGGCCAGATCTTAACCCACATTGAACAGTTGAATGAGCTGGATACACGCAATGTAACTGCGATGTCTCAAGTGCTGTTTGACGAAGATGAAACGGCTACGCTGCGGGAAGATGTGCCGCATGTCACACTGAGCAACGCCGAAGCTCTGGCAAATGCTCCTGCGAGCGGGGCAGGATATTACAAGGTTCCCAAGGTAATCGAGCGATGAGCATCAGTGAGGATATCGCAACACTGAGCATTCGGAGCATTCGCGACGGTTTACTCAATAAGAAGTTTTCCGCAACCGAGATCGCCGAGGCTGCCCTGTTGCATGCTGTCAAGCACAACGAGGCGACTAACAGTTTCTTAGCATTCTCTCCGGAGCGGGCCGTGACCAATGCGGAGAAAGTAGATTCGGCAATTGCCAAGGGCGAGTATGTCGGCCAACTCGCTGGCGTGCCCGTGGCTGTGAAGGACGTTCTTGCCACAAAGGGTGTTCGGACCACCTGCGGATCCAAGATCTTAGAGCACTATATCCCTCCTTACGACGCTACTGCCGTTTGGCGTCTGGAAGCGGAAGGCGCTCTGCTGGTGGGCAAGACGAACTGCGACGAGTTTGCGATGGGCTCTTCGAACGAGAACTCCGCATACGGACCGGTGCGGAATCCCCGCGCCCTAGATCGTGTGCCGGGCGGGTCGAGCGGCGGGTCTGCCGCCGCAGTCGCGCAAGGTTCGGTGGTGGCCAGCCTGGGATCGGATACAGGCGGATCTATCCGACAGCCTGCCAGCTTTTGCGGTGTTACGGGCGTGACGCCGACTTACGGACGCGTCTCGCGATACGGCTTGGTGGCCTACGCGAGTTCACTGGACCATGTGGGTCCGTTTGCGCGGAACGTGGAAGATGCGGCGACGGTACTGCGAGTAATCGCCGGGCGCGACGACCAGGATTCGACATCCGCGTTCACTCCTGTAGACGACTACGCAACCATGATGCGTCATTCACTCCGCGGGCTGAAACTGGGGTTACCGAAGGAGTATTTCGAAGGTCTACAATCAGATACGGGCGATGTGATACACGCGGCGGTCCGGCAGTTAGAAAGTCTGGGCTGCGAGGTGCAGGAAGTAAGCTTGCCTCATACCCGCTACGCGCTGTCCTGCTATTACATTATCGCCACGGCAGAAGCCAGCTCGAATCTGGCCCGTTTCGACGGGGTCCGCTACTCCGCCAGGGCGGAAGCAGACAACTTGTCCGATATGTATCGGAATACGCGCGGCGCAGGATTCGGTGTCGAAGTAAAACGCCGGATCATGCTAGGCACCTACGTGCTAAGTGCCGGGTATTACGACGCTTACTACCGGAAAGCTCAACAAGTACGCGCTCTGATTTCTCGTGACTTCACAGAGGCGCTGGAGAAAGTGGACGCTCTGGTGACGCCGGTTTCTCCGTTCCCAGCGTTTAAGATCGGCGAGAAGACCAGCGACCCACTAGCAATGTATCTGTCAGACGTGTATACACTAACGGGTGATCTGGCAGGCGTTCCGTGCATGAGTGTTCCGTGTGGGCAGTCACCCGAGGGACTGCCGGTCGGGCTCCAGATTTTCACGAAACACTTCGACGAATCCACTATGTTCCGGCTTGCTTATCAGTACGAGCTATTTACCACCCAATGATCGCTCGTCTACCCAGCCTTCGCTTGAGGACCTAACTCAAACCGTTAGATAGTGCCGTAGGCGCATTTCTGTCAGTGATGCGGGCGTGTAAGCCTGAATGGGGATGAAGGCGCTGGTACAAAGAGTTTCTGAAGCGAGTGTCACTGTCGGAGGTGCAATAACTGGGCGAATCGGCAGGGGACTGCTGGTATTCCTGGGTGTCAAGAACGGCGACACTGAACGTGAAGCGATCCAATTAGCCAAGAAAGTAGTCCGCCTCCGGATTTTTGGCGATGATGAAGGAAGGATGAATCTTAGTCTTCATGAAGTAGGAGGAGGGCTGTTGGTCATTTCTCAATTTACGCTGTACGGCGATACCAGCCGGGGAAATCGGCCATCTTACTCGGACGCCGCGAGACCCGAAGCGGCGCAACCTTTGTACGATACCTTCGTAGCCGCTTGCCGGGAACTTGGAGTCCCCGTGAGTACGGGAGTGTTCCAGGCCCACATGGATGTACGCCTAATTAATGACGGTCCTGTCACTTTAATGTGTACTTCTGAGCGTCTCGTGCGTCAAAATCAGTAAGACGAGTAAACTCGTGTTACTAACAATAGATAGATATGGCAAGAAACTCCGCGCCACCAAATAGAGAAATTCTTGAAGCGGCTCTCCAGGGCCTGGAAGCGCAGCGCACAAGACTAGACGAACAGATCGCACACGTTTGCTCGCTGATGGGACGCCGTGCCGGCCGCCCGTCGCGCGGCGAGTCCGTGGTTGCCGAAGCCACTAACCACGCTGGGGCTGCCGCTGGCGGCCGCAAGAAACGGGTTCTAAGTCCGGAGGCGAGAAAGCGGATCGCAGCCGCGCAGAAGAAGAGGTGGGCTGCTTTCCGAAAGGGTCAATAGTACAGATTCCAGCCGAACCGCTGAATGATTTCGTCCACTTCTCCGTCGGCCACTAACCGGCCGTCTTGCAGAAAGACTGCTCTTGCGGATAGGGCGCGAGCAAAGTTGATATCGTGAGTCGCGATGATTTTAGATTGAGGAAGTGAGCGGAGCACGTCCAGCAGAATCTTCTGGCCGGGAGGATCGAGCGAGGTCGTTGGCTCGTCAAGCAGAAGAATCTGTGGCTCCATCGCCAATACGCCTGCCAGGGCAACTCTTCTTTTTTCTCCGGCGCTGAGATGAAAGGGCGGTTTGTGCAGGAGGTGGTCGGCAATGCCGACCTCCTGTAGCGCCAGAATCGCCTTCTCCTCAGCCTGTTTATTACTCCACCCCAGATTGAGCGGTCCGAACATAGTGTCATCGAGCACGGTGGGCATGAACAACTGCTCATCTGCATCTTGAAACACGATTCCTACACGCCGGCGGACGTCCGGGATGGTTTGTTTGTTTAGGAGAACATCGGCAATGCGGATTTCACCGGTGCCCTGTAGGGTTCCGTTCAGGTGAAGTAGGAGGGTCGTCTTCCCTGATCCGTTCGGCCCGAACACTACCAAGCTCTCGCCTTCTGCCAACTGCAGTGAGATGTGGTCCAGCGCCTGACTGCCATCGGGATGGCGATAGCTGAGGTTGCGGACATCGACGATCGGCTGCACCTAGAGTTTGCTCCAGGTAAACAAGATCGCGAGACCGGCCAGCAGGACGACTGCATCCCAGAAACGTAGGGCAGGGAGCGGATACGCATTCAACCTCCCGGTAAATCCGCGGCCGGACATGGACCGGAACACCCGTCCGGACTTTTCGAGTGAACGAGCGAAAAGCACAGCGATCATTCCGGCGGAAGCGTGAAAGGCGCGGCGTCCGGGACGCCCTCCTCGGGAGGAGAAGGCGACCTGCATCGACTGAACTTGCGCCACTAGCACGAAGAGGTACCGGTGAATGAGTTCAACGACTTCGGTGAGAAGGACGGGAACCCGGAAATAGCGCGCGGCTGCAGACAGGGCAGGTACTGTGGTTGTGCTGGCAACGACAAGCACGCTGAAGGCTGAAAGATAGCTCTTGCCAAGGATCGTCAGGGCTCGCTGGCGATCTCCCATGGCGTAGAGGACGACGGCAAAGAAGCCGGCCAGCGTCATGACCAGCAGCGACAGCCGGAGAATACGGAAGACGGGCAATCGCCCGAGCAGCGCAATCCCAAGCAGCAACAACCAGAAGATCCCGAACTGAATGGGCGACGGAGAACGCACCAGTGAGAGTGCGACGACCGCCGACAGCAGCAGCACTAGTTTGGTGCGTGGATCGGTCCGGTGGACTGGGCTGGAGCGAAGGCTGAGTTCAGCGAAAGTGACGTGGCGCAATCGGGGACTCAGGAGTAAGAGCGCCGGGCTCGGCCAAGCAGGACGCCACCGACGGCACAAACGCAATAGATCGCCAGAAGTCCGAGGATCCCCGCGCTGGCGCGACTGAACCAGTTCGGGCCTAGAGCCGGAATTCTGTAGTCGCTCATGGGTGCATGAAATAGCGGCTGCGCTCCGAACGGAATACGGAGGGCGTTTGCCAGGTGTTCAAGGCCGTCGGGCAGCAACGAAGCTGCGAACACGCCGCTCAATGCGAGAACTAGCGCACCCGCTGCCGCCACGGGGATCACGACGCCCCAGCGGCGCGGTCGGGTTTGCATTTCGGAGCGCCGCCTGTCTTCATCGGCCAGAAAGGTCGTAAGCCCAAGCCCTTCCACCGCTTTCAAGACGGAGACCGTGATTGCGCCTTCGATGAGCGCATTCACGCAGAACAGCAGCAGAGAAATGCCGATGAGCGTCGCCGGCATACGGATTCCTGAGAGGAGGAGTTCGGTGAGCGCTGCAGTTCCACTGATGAGGACAGAACACGTAGCTCCCACGAACACTCCTAAGTTCTTCCACTTAGTGCGGAAGAGAAGGCTGACAGGGGCATACCCAAAGAACACGCCCAGGAGGGCCATGTTGAGCACGTTTGCCCCGAGGGCAAGAACGCCGCCGTCCTGGAATACCAGAGCCTGGATGATCAGAATGGCCGTGACGACGAGCGTCGCGGCCCAGGGACCGAGAAGGCAGGCAAGCAGCGTTCCTCCGACCAAGTGCCCGCTTGTTCCAATACCTACCGGGAAGTTCACCATCTGCGCGGCGAAGACAAAGGCTCCCATGACGCCTAACAGCGAGAGGCGGTCGGCATCGGTGGCGCTTTTTGCT
>JAOAPP010000785.1 GCA_025462985.1 Bryobacterales bacterium
GCCGGACTCGACGATCCTCCCCAGCCATGGTCTTCAGTTCTTCGCGCAAGCGCTCGTCCATCCATTCCAGCCTGCCACGGGACGTATGATGCCCATCGCGGGCGTATTACGGGCTATCCGGAAACAACCCTGGCTTAGAAGTCGCCTGGCAGGCCGATGCGACAGACGTGCCACGTGGACTTAGCTGGAAGGACCATTTGTCAGAGACACAAGGTAAACGCATGCGGCGCGGAGCAGCATCGCTTTGATGCTGCCGATCTTTAAGATATTGGCAAAGGGCTCACACTCTGGGCTAAATCTGCTGATAAGACCGAAGACGAAAGATTTTTTCGGTCGGATTTCGCCCAAGTGTGATCACACCAGCAGATCCAGACATCTCCGCCGAAGACTCCAGACCAACTCACGGAACCACAACAGCCGCTCCATCAACCGCATCCCTCTTGACCGACAGCAGAGCCTCGGTCACCTGCTCCAAAGAAAACTTAGTCACCCGCGGCCGCAACCGGATCTCCCCAGCAATCCGTAAGAAATCACGAGCATCATCACGAGTCATATTCGCGACGCTGCGAATCTGTCTTTCGCCCCACAACAGCGAGTCATAGTCAAACTGCGGCATGCGATCCAGATGAATCGCGTTCACCGCCACCACGCCGCCCTTCCGCAAACAACTCAACGCCGCAACCACAACATCCCCGCTAGGCGCAAACGTGAGCGCGCGATCCAATGAAACAGGAGGCTTCTCCGTCTCGCTCCCGACCCAGGTCGCGCCCAACTCGCGTGCCAACCTGCGATGAGACTCACCGCGCGTGGACACATAAACCTCGCAGTCCCACGCCTGCAGAACGGAGATCACCAGATGCGCGGAAGCCCCGAATCCAAACAGTCCGACCCGCTCGCCTCGCTGCACGCCCGCCACCCGCACACTGCGGAAGCCGATAATGCCCGCGCACAACAAAGGCGCAGCATGCAAATCGTCCAGTTCCGGCGGCAGCGGAAACGCAAAGTCTGCCCGGACGGACGCATACTCCGCATACCCGCCCGGCACCGAATACCCCGTGAACGTCAGATCGTCACACAGATTCTCTTCGCCACGCCTGCAATACGGGCATGTCCCGTCCGTTCCGCCGATCCACGAAACACCAACACGGCTTCCCGCCTTGATCTCGCCGTGTTCCCCGTCCACCACCTCCCCGACAATCTGATGGCCGGGAATGATGGAAGGCACCTTGGGCGCAAGTTCGCCTTCCACAATATGCAGGTCCGTCCTGCACACGCCACACGCGAGCACCCGCAGCACCAGTTGCCCGGGCTTCCATTCGGGAACCGCCACATTGACGACACTCAGCGGGCGCTCGCTAATCGGCTTAGGCGACTGAAGCACCGCCGCTCTCATGGCATCGCCACTTCCGCCCTCACGGCGTGAATCCTTTGATACACATCGATCTTCTCGATGAAATCACGCCAAAGGCGTCCGGAATCCACCTTCGTGATCCAGGTGATCTGCCCCTCGCCCGTTCCCGGCACAAACGACAGATCGTCCCCGAGCACCGGCCGCGGCACCTCCTTCTGCTCCGTCATCCCTTGCAGATAGCAAAGCGTGATGATGTCCCAGATAATCCAGGGCTTCGAAAAATCGTTCACTCGCAGCGGCTTCACATTGCGGAAGTACCAGCCCTTGTACTCATCCCAAAGCCACGCCCCGATCGGTCCATGGCCGCTCACCATCGTGGCCGCTTGCTGGAAGCTCAACGACAGATTCGCCCGGCAGACATTCCCCGCGCCAATCACCACCGGAACATCCGACTTCAGAATCACCTGCCAGGCCCGCGGGTCATTCTCGACGTTGTACTCTTTCCCACCTTCCTTGGACAAATCGGTGAAGCCCATCGCCACCACTCGTATGCGATCCACAATCTCCGGATCCTCGATAATCGCGGACGCCAGATCCGTCGCCGCTCCGATATTCAAAACCGTCAGCCGGTTGTCCTTTGAATAATGCTTGGACGTCTCAATGATGAAGTCCAGCGCAGCGCTTGGCTGAGGTGTTTTGTTGTCCTTTAAAGGAGAACTCGCCCCTTCCAGCAGCGCCGGATGAACCGCCATCCCCAAACGCCGCTCCACCACATCCACCAGAATTCGATACGTCGCATGAGCCGAAGGATCGGGCAAACTCGGAGCGTGTGCTGACGTAATCCCCTGCACATCAAAATCGGTATTGGTCAGCAGATACGTAATCGCCCACTGATCGTCGATCTCATTCCCGACATCCGTCGAAAGCAGCACGGGTGTTTTCCCGTACGCAGCGGCGCAGGTCATCAGCGCCGTCATCAGAAAGGCATCCACCATCGACAGTGATAACTTACGCCTAGTGTTCACAATACATTCCATAGGTTTGGCCATACTCTTTTGCACCATCACCATGATCGGATGGGGATCATGGGCAAACACGCAGAAGTTAGCTGGCCGCACAAACTGGCCGTTTCCACTCTACTACTGGGACTATGCAATCGGCGTCCTGCTCTTCAGCGTTCTCTTCATGTTCACTCTCGGCAGTTCCGGAACGGGAGGCATGCCGGCGATCGCGAATCTGAGAGCCGCTTCCGGCGCATCCATCTTCGCGGCGATCCTCAGCGGCATTTTCTTCAACGTGGCCAATATTCTGCTGGTCGTCGCCATTGACATTGCCGGCATGTCCGTTGCCTTTCCAGTCGGCATCGGCCTCGCGCTCGTCATCGGAACCATCGCGTCCTACACGCAGGAACCCAAAGGCAATCCCGTCATCCTCTTTGCTGGAGTCGCGCTGGTTGTCGTCGCCATGATCATGTCGGCCCTCGCCTATCGCCGCCTCCCGCGTTCCGCTTCCGCGAACTGGACCAAAGGCCTGCTCTTCGCCGTCATAGCAGGCTGCCTGATGGGCTTCTTCTACCCGCAATTGCTCCGCTCTCTCTCCCCCGGCTTCAACTCGCAGCCCATCATGCCCGGACTGCTCACGCCGTACACAGCGCTCTTCTTCTTCTCGCTCGGGCTGCTGCTGAGTAACTTCGTAGTCAATACGATCTTCATGCGCGCTACCGGCCAGACCTATGGAGCCTACTTTGCCGGTACTGCAAAACTCCATTTGCTCGGCATTCTGGGCGGAGCAATCTGGATGCTGGCATTCAGCCTGAACATCATCGCCTCCGGAGTGGCCGGCCCTGCCATCTCCTACGCACTCGGCCAGGGAGCAACGCTCATTGCGGCCATCTGGGGCGTCGTCATCTGGAAAGAATTCAGCGCCGCACCCCGGGGTACTGGCCGTTCCATCGGCGCAATGTTTGCCGGCTATATTCTTGGACTTACACTGATCGGTCTTGCGACCCTGTGACTTTGCGTTCATTGCTGTGCACAATCCTCGCTTGTTCCCTGTTGGGAACAGCCGATGCACAAAACCTTACTTTCGGATCTCGCGAAGCGAGGTCCGTTCCCGAATGGCTCAACAAGATCACGATCTATGAGCTTTGGCTGAATGCCTTCAGCCGCCAGGGCACATTAAAGGGAGCAATTCCTGGCCTGACGCGGATCGCCGACCTCGGCGCTTCCGTCATCTATTTGGGCCCCATCGCAAAGCGGTCGAGCCAGCCGCACGCATCGCCCTACAACATCGCCGACTACAACGCAGTCGATCCGCAATATGGAACCGAAGCGGACCTGCACGAATTCATCGATGCGGCCCACAAGCTCAACCTCAAAGTGATGCTCGACATCGTCTACTACCACACAGCCCCGGATGGCGTCATGATGCATGACCCCGACGAGCTCGTCCACACCGCAACGGGGAAAATCGCACGCGGCTTCTGGCCGCAGCCGCTGCCCGACTATCACAACCCGCAGGCCCGCAAGTACCTCATCGACAGCCTCGTGCACTGGGTGCGTGACTTCAAGGCGGACGGCTTCCGCTGCGACGTAGGCGCCGGAGTGCCCGTCGATTTCTGGGAAGAAGCCCGTCGCGCGCTCGACAAAGTAAATCCGGACGTGATTCTTCTTTCGGAGGCAGACCGGCCCGACGATCAGTTGCACGCCTTCGACATCAGCTACAACTTCCAGGGCTACCTGACACTTCGTTCCGTAATACGGGATGGTGAGCCCGCCATCAAGTACCGCGAAAATTGGGAAGAAACGAAAAACATAATGCCGCACGGCGCTCGCATCCTGCGCTTCAGCGACAATCACGACTGGCAGCGCGCGGTTCTCGAGTTTGGCGAGAAAGGCGCGTTAGCCGCGGCAACGCTGAATTTCACGCTCGACGGCATTCCCTTTATCTACAACGGGCAGGAGATCGGGAACCCGCAGCCCACTCACTGGATCAGCTCCGATCCAATCGAGTGGCCGCATCGGTCTGACGCCAACGACAACGACCAGCCCAAGCAAACCCTGGCCGAATTCAAAAAGCTCTTCGCCATGCGTGCGAAGTATCCGGCGCTCACAAGCGGCGATCTGATCTGGATCAACACCACAGAACCGGACAGCGTGCTCAGCTTCCTCAGAAAGAAAGGCGAGCAAGAAATCTTCGTCATCATCAACCTGTCAAACCGAAATAAGCATGTCACAATCGATCTGCCGGTGATGGATTACTACTCCGTCGAGAACCTACTCAAGGAAGGGAAGACCTGGTTCCAGCTTTACTCAGGGCGAGTCTCGGCCGACCTTGGCGCCTACGAGTCGGTTGTCGGAAAGCGAATTCCGTTAGCCCCGCTCAAGAAATAAGCTTTTCCGGGAGGGCAAATGAATACACCACGCCATGCGCTCCCACTAGTACGTACTGCCGCCCGTCCAGTTCGTACGTGATGGGCGGCTGTTCGGCCTGTCCGCCCGCGTGCGTATGCCATAACGTGGCTCCGGTATCGGCATCGAGTGCGAGCACATTTCCATGCACGTCGCCGGTAAACACCAGTCCGCCGGCCGTGCTCAAAACTCCTGCCCAGTTCCAACCGGAACCGAGGTCATGCTCCCAACGGCACTTGCCGGTCTGATAATCGATCGCCCGCAGATGGCAGCGCGACCAGACCGTCAGGTCTCGCCCCGCGAATCCTTCGGCCTTGCCGGTTGAATACGCGTAGTAGAGGCTGAACGAATCATGCGTATCGACATAAAGCATTCCGGTCTCGGGACTGAAACTCGGCGACATCCAGTTTGTCGCGCCGATGGCGTCGGGTTCCACCAGTGTTCCCGCAGCGCTCGGATACTTCTCCGGATTCCCGACCGGACGCCCCTGCTTGTCGACCCCGGAGCTCCAGTTGGTGCGTTCGTATGGCACCGAAAGCAACGCCTTCCCATCGGTACGGTCCAGCACGAAGTAGTAGCCGTTCCGCGATGCCTGCAGCAGCAGCTTCCGCGGACTGCCGTGGAAGTCGCCATCCACCAGCACCGGTGTCTGTACCGCGTCCCAGTCGTGCACATCGTGCGGCGATGGCTGAAATGCCCAAACCAATTTTCCTGTATCGGGATTCAGCGCCACGATCGAACACGTATAAAGGTTGTCTCCCGGTCGCGTCGATCCATCGAGCACGGGATTCGGATTCGCCGTGCCCCAATACACAAGATTCAGATCGGGATCATAGGTCCCGGTGATCCACGTCATGCCGCCGCCATGCTCGATGGCATCTCCGGTCTTCGGCCATGTCTCCGAACCCGGCTCACCCGGTTTCGGCAGCGAATCCCAACGCCATTGCAGCTTTCCCGTCACCGGATCAAACGAGTCGACGAACCCATGCAGGTCATTGAAGTCTCCCGACACGCCAACCAGCACATGGTTCCGGATGACGAGCGGAGCCATCGTCGCCCAGTAACCGAGCTTCACATCGGCCAGCACAATGTCCCACTGCACTTCTCCGCTGTGTGCATCCAGGCAAAGCAGGTGCGCATCCGGCGTCTCAAAGTAAAGCCGGCCCTGATACATCCCCAGCCCGCGCTGCCCGATGTGTAAACCTTCGTTGTTCCGGTAGTGATAATGCCAGTTCTGCTGTCCCGAACGCGCATCCACCGACCAGATATCGTCCGGTTCAGTGAAGTACAGCGTTCCATCCACCAGCAGGGGAGTCGACTTCAAGCCTGGCCCGCTACTGACATCGGTTTGAAACGCCCAGGCCATCGACAGCATGGCGGCATTGCTTTTGTTGATCTGCTTCAGCGGACTGAAGCGCTTTCCCGAGTAGTCGCCGTTGTGTGTCGGCCAGCTGTCTCGCGGAGTCTGAGCCTGCAGAGCAAGCGTCAGGAATAGCGGCAGCAGGATTCTCACTTGAAGGTCTCCAGGTACGCAAACAGGTCATGAAGATTCTTGTCCGAGTATCCTCGCATCAACTGTTCATGAGCAGCCAACGGGTCTTTGATAGTGATCTGCGCCGCACTGCGCTGGAACGTATGAATAGATCGGTCTTTTTCACGCAGCGACACCAGAAACTCGTCCGCGTACACTTGCTCGCCTTCCCATGTCTTCCCCGCCTTATCTTTCACGGTCACGATCGGTTTGGCTCCGGACGGAAACGCGATCCGTGTCTGCAGATCGAAGGGCTTGTACTTGGTTGCCACGTGAGCGAGGTCACCTCCGGGCGAGTGACACGAAGCGCAGTGACTCGCAAAGTACGCCTTACCCTCGGCCGCATTGCCCACAAGCAATTTCTCGAGAGGATACTCGGACGGAATGCGCCGCGCCACAGATGCCGCATTAGACGCCTCAGCGTGCAGAAACTGGGCGATGTTGCGAATATCGGTATCCGACAACTGGAACGCGGGCATACCCTTTTCCGGTCTGCCGCTGCGCACCACTTCACCGATCAAATTTCCATCCACGTCATGGCTGACCAGCGTCGATCGAATCAAATCAGGTCCGCTCGCACCCCGCGCATCCGGACCATGGCAAAATCCGCACGTCTGCTGGAACTGAGACTTGCCGGCAACGATGTTCATCGCCGGATCCTGCGCCAGTGCAATCGCCGGCAGGAGAATCAGGAGCGCTGCGCGGCAGCAAAGCACTGTTGGGCAATCTCCTTCAATAGAATCGCTTGCTGCCATCGGTTGCTCTCTTCGATGCCCCCGAAAGTGCGGGCGTAGTAAATGTCCGGACCCAGCAACTCCGGCGCGAAGCAGATATGCTCGCCCTCTCCCGATCTCAGAAAGCCCGTGAACGAAGCAGTCCAAAGTTGCTTGAAATGCTCTACGTGCGTGGCGTGCTGTTCGACGGGCACCTGGATACATCCGGGATTTGCGATCCGTCCATGAACGAACCGAACGCGCTCCAGCACCGGCTGAATGAAGTTGAGCTTCTTCTGAAACCCGCCGTAAACCATTTCTTGTCCCGCATACCAGTGCGAAAAGTCGCCGTTGAAGCGCATCTCCGGGAATCGCTTGACGAACTGGACAGTGCGCCACATGTCCTGACAGATGGTCGCGCGATGGGTCTCGATATAGAGCGGAACGCGCCAGCGCCAGCTCGCTTCGAGAATGGATTCGATCAACCCTGCAGCCTCTCCGTCGTCCTCTATCCCCCAACCGGCGTGGAGCGTGGCGCATCCGTAGCCATCGCCTGCGACACGTTCGGCCAGCGAGCCAACCTCTCGGGGAGCGTTGATCCGACCGCTGGCGGCAACCCTCATACCTCGGGAGCGACAAACGGCCAATTCTTCTTTATTGCCCAATTCTATAAACTGGACGCCGTCAAACCCGACCGCCTGAAGATCATCAATGAGGGCCCTGAACTCCCGGCGGTCGCCCTTGAGAGCCAGCAGGCTCATGTAGCAGCGAAGCTGCGCCATCAACTCTTCGCCAGGCTTCGCGCGCTTACATCCTTCTCAGTTTCAAGCCACGCAACATTGGATTGTGTGTCGCTGAACCGCCGCAGTCCGGCTTCGAGAATTACCGAATCCGGCACTTTGCTCAGAGGCGTGTACCGCGGGTGATGAGCTTCTTTGTATGGATCGTTACGAGCCGCGTTGTAGCAGCAGATCATCGCCCAGCGCGGAT
>JAOAPP010000029.1 GCA_025462985.1 Bryobacterales bacterium
GCCTGGGCTGCTGGAGCGGCGGGTTGCGCCTGCTGCCCCTGCGCCGCGAGGACAGTGCCTGGAATAGCCGCCAGAACCAGAGCTCCTGCGTAAGCTAAAATCTGTTTTCTCATTCCTGTTTATCTCCTGAAGAAGAACTGCTACTGCTTTGGATGCCTTTCTCCGCGGCCTGGCGGGCCATCACGGAGGCTCCCTGATTCGCCAGAGTTAATTTGAACTGTTCCATGGCCGCTCCTGAATCGCCTCTGGCGAGGGCGAGCCGACCTAGATAAACGTGAGCCCAAGCCGTGATCGCGGGATCCGGGTTGGCGTCCGCGGTTCGCTGAAACAACTCAACGGCCGCATCCTTTTTGTTCTCATGGGCAGCGATTCGGGCCAGTCCATAATAGGCTCGACCCTGCATTGCTTTATCCGCGGTCTGCTCCAAAACCCTTTTAAAAAGCTTCGTAGCTTCCTCGTACTGCCCCTGTTCGTAGACGCCTTCCGCGGCTTCTAGTGACTGTTCAGCCGGATCCAGTTGCATTTTCGCAGGGGCGGCCTCGACCCGGGGCGCTGCCGCTTGAGCAAACCGGACGTTTTTCAGGCGCTTCTCTTCCTTTCGAACGTCTATGGCCGAGATGAGATCCGGATAATAGGACCGCATGGCTTCCTGCTGCTTTTCATAGCCCGCCAGGAGGTCGGCGAAGGCGGCGGTCAGGATAAATCCTTCCCGCATGGCTTCATCGATAAACTGCTGTCGTTTCTGGGGGTTCCGCATCAGACGGCCGTCAATGGCCTTTGTCAGGCACTTCGTCACCAGGAGGGAAAAGTCGTCTTTGTAGGCTAGATCGAGGCTGCCGGCACTCTCCGCGTATTTCTGAAGGGCCTGCTTTTGTTTGATTGTCTGGCTGTACTTAAATGTAAGCGGATCAAGCACGTACCCCAGATAGGCATCGCGTATCTCGCCAATGACCGGAGCGGTCGTGGGCGAGATCACGACGTAGTAATCGCCCTTGTAGCTGCGGACCTGTACCTGATTCGGGGCTGCCAGAAGATCGAGAAAAATCTGAAATCGCCGGCCCATGTAGCCGGACGGGTTCCTTAAGTAGCCATTCGCCTCGAAGAGAGTGTTGATGACCGCATCCTGGTAGTCTCCGATTGCGACCGTGTACGCCCGCTGGGAGCGGCTCCAGAGGTCTTCCAGATTACCTTCCTTGTAGAAGCGGGCTAATATCGGGCTAAGTCCCTTGATTGCTTCCACATCAGGCGGAAGCTGTCCTTGGGGAAGTTCGAAGTTGGGAGGTCCGCCGGCCAGCAGAGCGAACGAGATGTACTGGCTCACGTCGGCCGTGTCGGAGGGCTTTTTGTGGTCGGCATAGAAGGCCCGCAAATCCGGGAGTGATGGGATCTTCCGATTGGCAAGGTCCTGCCTCACTTCGGTTCGTACCTTGTACCTCTGATTAAGCGACGAATCCATCCCGGCGTCATAACCGGCGGCATTGATCGCGGCGAGGGTCGAGAATAGCGTGATGCTGGTCCCAAACTGGTTTTCGGTGCTACTCCCAGGCGGTGCTGTCTGGGGGGCGGCGGCACGGGCGAGAACAGAGAGAAGGACGGGGAGAAGGAAAAAGGAGCGAGAAATCAACGACGACCTTAGGTTTTATACTGTGGCTTCTGACCCAGTGTAGCCCAGGGAGCCTGATTTTTGGGGCGGTGCCACGGCTGAAGTGGCCTGGATCACGCGGTTTGAATCGAATTTCGTTAGACTGTCATCAAGTAAAAGGAGAGTGAAATGGCAGGACAAGACACATTAACCTTTACCGACGCCACCTTTGAAACCGACGTTCTGAAGAGCGACGTTCCGGTGTTGGTTGACTTTTGGGCAGACTGGTGCGGCCCGTGCAGAATGATGGGGCCGACCGTTGACCAAGTCGCGGCCGACTACACCGGAAAGGTGAGAGTTGGCAAGCTGGACGTGGATACCAACCAGCAGACAGCCTCCCGTTACGGGATTCGGGGTATCCCAACCGTTCTTCTGTTCAAGGACGGGAAAGTTGTGGACCAGAAGGTTGGAGCTATCGGTAAGCCCGAGTTCCAGAAGATGCTGGACGCTCACGTCACAGTTTAAGAAAATATCAGTTCATCAGCGAAGCGCCACTTGATCTTAAGATCGTGGCGCTTTTTTTTTTGCTCGTTTTTCCTTAACACTCAGCTCCGGCTGGCCGATGAGGTTTATGGAGCGAAGAAGCCTTGGCACAACGTGGGGAATTTCAGCGTGTACTGATCGCGGACGATCAGCCTTTTTTTCGGAGCGGGCTCAGGACTTTACTGGCTGCTGAACGCGACCTTAAGATTATCGGCGAGGCCTCGAGCCTGTTCGAGGTTCTGGCGCAAGAGCGAGTGATGGATCCGGACATTGTGGTAATTAGCGCCTCTCTACTGTTCCGGGCCGCGCCGGGGGAACGGGACCGGATCCGTGGATGGAGTGATCGTGCAGCGTTAGTCCTTGTTGCAGACTCGGAGGGAATCGAGAGCGCGGGTCTGGCAAAAGAGTTCGGGTCGCCGATTCTGTTGTTCAGAAGCACTCCGCCCCTCCGGATCGTGGAGGCAATTCGACAAGGCGGCGGCAGAGAAGAGCGAGCGTTCGGGGAAGGAAGCCGGATCGCAGCCGACCTGAAAGCTCTGGTCCGGGCACATTCCCCCCGGAATTCGGTGTTGACCTCCCGAGAGGAGGAAGTCGTGAAATTGCTGGCCGAGGGCCGGACAGTAAGAGAAACCGCCGCGGAGTTATGTCTCAGCACGAAGACTATTGAGGCTCATAAGCTGAACGTCATGCGCAAGCTAGACATTCATAACAGGCAGAACCTGATCCAGTACGCGATTTCGCAGCGGATCATAGCGCCGATTTCCGCCTAGTCGGTTCGAGTTGCTTTGCCCACCTGATACGCTGCGTTCAGAGAACCTATTCTTTATGGGCAAATTTCTTCTGGGCGTGCTGGTTGGCGTCATTGTGGTGCTGCTCGGACTGGCGATCCTGGGGCTTGCGGTTGGACGGATGTTCGCGAGCAAGCAGCCGACTGTCGCCGCAAATTCCGTTTTGGTTCTCACGCTGCAAGGGGACGTGCCTGAATCGGCTCCGATCGAAATACCCATTCCCTTGATTCAGTCGCGGGCGATGCCGACGGTGCGGGATCTCTGGGCCTCCTTGCACGAGGCGGTCTCCGACGATCGCATCAAAGCCATCGTGATCCAACCCCGGAACCTGACGATCGGCTGGGGGAAACTGGAGGAACTCCAGGAAGAGCTGGTCCTGTTCAAACGTTCCGGGAAGCCGGTTTACGCGATGCTTCAGAGTCCCGGGTCGCGCGAATATTACCTCGCTTCCGCTGCTGACAAGATCTACGTCTCGCCCGATGACATGGTGGAGGTGAAGGGATTCGCGGCGGAAACGATGTATCTCAAAGGCGCGCTGGACAAATTAGGCGTCAATGTACAGGTCGACCACATCGGCGCTTATAAAGATGCCGGTGACATGTTTACAAAGTCGAACATGTCTCCTGAAACCCGTGAAGTACTGAATCAGGCGCTCGATCAGATCTATGGAGACTTTGCGACCCGGGTGGGCAAAGGACGCCACAAGACTCCCGACGAGATTCGCGCGCTGGTGGACCAGGGTCCATACATTGCCCGCCAGGCGAAGGTCAACGGACTGGTCGACGAGCTGGGGTACGAGGACCAGGTCTACGCCGATCTCAAGAAGAAGCTGAATTCCGGCGACTTGAAGAAGATCAATATCCGGACGTATGCCAGAGCGGTTCCGGGAAGGGGCGACCGAATCGCCGTGATTGTGGGCCAGGGCGATATTGTGCGGAATGCGCCGGAGAATTCATTCGGATCAGAAGCGGCTCTCTCCGCGGGAGCAATGCGAAAGGTGATCCGGCAGGTTCGGGATGACAGTTCGATAAAAGGCGCGATTGTTCGGGTGGATTCGCCGGGCGGCGATTCTGTCGCTTCAGATGAGATCCTGCATGAGTTGAAGCTGCTCAGCCACGAGAAGCCGATCGTTATCTCCATGTCCGATGTGGCGGCCTCCGGCGGGTATTTCATCTCTATGACCGGAGATCCCGTGCTGGCGTATCCAAGCACGATCACGGGTTCGATCGGCGTTCTCTACATCCGGCCAAATGCACACGACCTGTTCAATAAGATCGGACTGCAGGAAGAGATTGTCAGCCGGGGCAAGTTCGCCGACATGGACTCGCTCTATAATCCGCTCTCCGAAGCAGCGAGAGAGAAGCTGCACAGCTCTATTCAGGCGACCTATCAATCGTTTGTCAGCAAAGTGGCGGCGGCGCGAAAGAGAACCTATGAGCAGATCGACCCGTTGGCGCAGGGACGAGTCTGGATGGGGGCGCAGGCCCGGCAGAATGGCCTGGTGGACGAGCTTGGCGGCTTTGACCGCGCGATTTCCCTGATCAGGCAGAGAGCAAAGCTGCCGCCCTCGGGCGATACGAATCTGATCGTGTACCCGATCAGGCGGAGTCTGATAGAGGTTCTGACGACCGCCTCGCCGGACAGCGTAGCCGATGCTGCGGGGGAAGCCAAGCTGCGGAAGATGCTTCCTGCGCTGCCGAGCGATGTGATGCTCCGGGGCGGCCTTGTCACCATGCTTCCTTACCAGTTCTCAATCCACTAAAAGCCCGAGCAGCCTAGCAAAGAGCGGCGGCGGATCTGACCCCACTCTGTCCCAGATTGGCTTGCATCTTCGCGAGAGCGCTCTTGTGAATTTGGGAAACGCGGCTTTCGTTAACTCCCAGCATCCCGCCGATTTCCTTCATGGTCAGATCGCCTTCGTAATAAAGCGACACAACCTGGCGATGGCGCTGCGGCAAAGTCTGCATCGCAAGGGCCAGTTTCTGCTTCATCTCTGATTGCGCAAACAGCCGATCCGGGCAGTTGCCGGGGGCAGCCGGGATTTCTCTTGCCGGCTGGTCCTCCCTTTCTGGCGAGCGCTGCTGAACGGAAGCCAGTCCGAAACTGCGGAAGTCGACCATCAACGACTCCCATCTTTTCTTGTCGACGCCCATCGCATCTGCGATTTCCGACTGCGTAGGCGTGCGGGACAGCTTGGCTGTGAGTTCCTGCGTGACCGCTTCCATTTGCTTGTAGTGTTTGCGGGCATCGCGAGAGGCCCAGTCGAGCTGGCGAAGACTATCGAGGATGGCTCCCCGGATCCGGTGTTTGGCATACAGGGGGAATGGAACCTGCTTGTCTTCCACATACTTGCTTGCGGCCTCGAACAATCCCATGGTTCCCGCCGCGACCAGATCTTCAAACTCCACGTGAACTCCGAGAGTTTTCTGAACCTGCCTTGCCGTCACCTTCACCAGGTACAGGTGCTGCGAAATCAGTTCATCGCGGCGGCTGAGAAGTCCTGTTTCTGATTCTTGTTCGAGCCTGGGTTGGATGGCGGCGTTCATTGCTTTTCTCCTGGGTCGGCTGATCGTTCAGCCTTCGCCAGGGAAAAAAGCAGTCACGTCACCAGGGGTGAAAAAGCGCTGCCCAGTGTTCTGGGAGATCTTGTAAGTAGCTATGAATACAGATAGTTACGATGGATCAAAATAGTGGCGGGCGTCGTGAGCGAGGCTCCGACACACCTCCGAGGAGGCGGTTCTGTTCCGGCTTGGATTCCAAAACGGTACGAGCGTGTCGGAGAGGAACAGGAGGATCAGCTGGCCTGTTGTTTCAGGTCAAAGTGCGCGGGCAGACTGCGGGTAGGATTTTTCCGAGGGGAGTATTCGGGCCCGAGAAGTAACTGCGTGGAGGACTCGGCTACAGGTTGGGTAGAGGGCTCCATTGGGCTCGAGTTCGACTGCCAAGCTGTCATATGGGCCGGGGTTAGCAGATCGAGAACGGAGAGATGGAGAGCTTCGAGGAAGATATCGGCGGATTCAGGGCTGAGCTTACGGGCACCCTTCAACAGGTTGTGAACCTGGGGTTGAGAGATGCCGGTTAAACGGGCAAGTCCCCGTTCCGTAAACTCTCCATTGTTGAGCTTTGCATTCAGGGCTCGGATCAGGCAATCTTGCAGAATCCCGAAAGTAAGCCGGTACGGAGTAGAACTTGATTCCACGGTGAAATAGGCCCCCACAGAAGAGTCAGGTTAAGTACATTTTACAGCCTTTTGTCTTACGGGATAGGGTCTCGTAACCCCTTGGTTCTAAGGAGGTTGTGCTTAAATCAGGAAAATATTCTCACCATTCAGGAAAAAAGTTCAAGGGTACTGGTCGGTGAGATATGTAGCTAACGTATGTTGATTATGTAAGTCGATGGCAATTACGGCGACAACAACTCTGGGTTTGGGGAATATATAAAACAAAATGGAATGGACTCGTTCTGAAACATTGGTGCTTGCGCAGCAGTCGTGCACGTTCTGCTACGGCCTTGGTTTGAGGCCCGGACGTGGAGGGGTGTCGACCCCTTGCAATTGTGTGTTCCGGGCGATTTTTCGGGCTTGCCACGCGCGCTTTCGCCAGTGCGCAATGAAGGAAAAGCATATCAGCCGTGTGTCGCTTGAAGCGAATCCCGGACGCCAGCGGAAGTCGGTGTGGGGAATGAAAAATGAAGAATACATGGCGGATTTTATTCTGGTCAGCCGACGAACC
>JAOAPP010000827.1 GCA_025462985.1 Bryobacterales bacterium
CGTCAGCAGACAGACAATCAATTCGATAGAAAATGAGCGGTATGATCCAAGCCTGCCGCTGGCCTTCAAAGTAGCGCGCCTTTTCAAGCTGCCTATCGAGGAAATTTTTACTGACGAAGAAGGGGAATCCACGGCATCGGCCGCGGTTTGAATGGCCGATAGGCAGCGTCCGATCCATGCCTCTTCGTTATAAGCTGGAACGATGAAGGAGATCATGCAGCCCCAGCCTGCGACAGAGTCCTTTCCATTGCCGAGTAAAATTCCATTGGCGAGAGCGTGGGCGGCAATGCGGACGAGCCGCCGTCTCCAATTTCGAGGATGTAATGCCGTCCGTCCTCGCATACGACAACATCGGCGGAGAAAAAGGGCGAATCTATCCGTTGGGAGAGAAACCGGCAGTCGGGCACGGAGGAGCCGCTGCCTCCGATGCGATCATATGCGGAGAGTGAGATCAAAGAGCCTAAAAAGAAAAACAGCCTGTATTCCTCGAAGAGTTCTCCTCCAAATGGACTTTCGCCTATATAGCGCCGGCGCATGAGCGGCCGTATGACAATTCCGCCTTCAAATTGGTCTTCCCGAAAATCCTGCAACGCCCGGATCGTGGGTGCCATTGCTTTCTTATCTAACACCACGCATCCGTGGGGCCATATCTCTTTCGCAGATTTAGCGTGATCCTTGATAAAGTAGGGCGGCGGGCCGAGTTGTTGAGCGGCTTGAAGGGCGTGCACGGGATCGCTGCCCTCGATCCATACCGCCGGAAAGGAGCAGTCAGCGATCGCCGGATAGAACTCGGGAAAAAGCAGTGCCTGCCGGTAGTTTTCGGCGGTGGTGATCGTGCGGCAGCCTCGGGAGGCAAGAGCGTCAACCAAGTTGGAAAACTCTTCAGGATGAAGTATCCAGCCGCGGTAGATAATCGGCTGGGAGGGGGCGTCGCCGAAGAATCGGAAAGCTTTCACCAAGTCCCCGCCCCTCAGCGCGTCAAGATTTACGACGCGCCATGGGATGCCCAGAGTTTCCAGCGCCGACAGCTCGCGGTTGAAACTCGGATCTGGCTCGCGCAGGCCGTCACAGAAAGCGGGAAACAGGACGCAGAATGAAGGCATTCGCGAGGAGGTAGTAGGGCAGGGAAAAGCCGCGGCCAAGCCCTTTATGTCGAATTGGCCAACTATTCCGCCTCATAGCCAATGGCCACTCGTCCCTCACGACGATCGCCTTGCGAATGCCGCCGCTTTTTCCATCAACGCCGCTTCAGGCCGTTTTCCTGTATAGAGGACGAATTGCTCGACGGCTTGGAGCGCGATCACTTCCGCGCCTGAGATCGTCTTTTTTCCAAGTGCCTGCGCGAGCTGAATGAGCGGGGTTTGGGCCGGCTGCGCGACAACATCAAAAACGACCTCCGCGGCGCGGATAGTCTCTTGATGGAAAGAAAGCTGCGCGGCCTCGGGCGCGCCCGCCATTCCAATAGGCGTCACGTTAATAAGCAGTGCTGGAGTTCTCGATTCCAGCTCCGGCATCCAGTTGTAGCGATACTGCGCCGCCAGCGCTTCGCCTGCCGCCTGGTTCCGCGCCACAATCGCCCCCTTTTTGAATCCAGCATCCCTCAGCGCGGAAGCCACCGCCTTGGCCATGCCTCCGCTGCCCCGGAGCGCGAATTCAACGTCGGTGGGAACTTCGTGGGAGCGAAGCAAAGAAAGCACCGCGATATAGTCTGTATTATAGCCTTTAAGAAAACCGCCGGTATTAACGATCGTATTCACCGACCTGATCCCGTCCGCGGAGAGATCAAGTTCATCAAGGTATTCAATGCAGCCTTCCTTAAAGGGCATCGACACCGCGCACCCGCGGATGCTCAGAGCGCGAATCCCGGCGATCGCGCCGTGCAGATCCGAGGTGCTAAAAGCCTTGTAGATGAAGTTAAGTCCCAGTTCCCGGTAAAGGAAGTTATGAAAGCGGGTTCCAAAATTGCCCGGCCGCCCGGAGAGCGACATGCACAGCTGCGTATCTTTATTAATGTCCACAGAGTTCTTTCTATTTTATCCGCAGATTGCGCAGATTACTCAGATTTTTAGGAGGAAGGAGCAGCGGCTGTGGCGAGAAGCGCAACCAGGATTTTGCGCGGACGTTAGCGGCAGGGAAAGGGGTTGCGCTCTGAAAAGCCTTGCTGATGCCAGTATGGATACGGCAGCGGCACCGCGCTTGCCGCGTCAAGCCGGGCTGCTTGTTCAAGGGTAAGATTCCACCCTGCTGCTCCGAGGTTCTGCCGGAGTTGTTCTTCGTTGCGCGCGCCAATGATCACGGTGGATACGGTGGGCCGCTGGAGCAGCCAGTTAAGAGCGATTTGCGGGACGGTTTTGCCAGTCTCTGCCGCGACTTGATCCAAGGCGTCGACGACGGTGAATAAATATTCATCGGCCACCTGCGGTCCTGCGTCGCTGGAAGCCTTTGCATTGAGCCGGCTGCTTTCCGGACGCGGCGCCCCGCGGCGGATCTTGCCGGTGAGCCTGCCCCACCCAAGCGGGCTCCAGACCACGGCGCCTACCTTCTGGTCGACGCCAAGCGGCATCAGTTCCCATTCATAGTCCCGGCCAATGAGCGAGTAATAAGTCTGATTGGCGACATAGCGAGCCAGGCCGTGCTTCTCGGAGAGCGCAAGCGACTTCATTAGGTGCCAGCCTGAAAAATTTGAACATCCCAGGTAACGGATTTTTCCCGCGCGCACCAGTTCATCGAGGGTGCCGAGGGTTTCCTCAATGGGCGTGAGCGCGTCAAAGCCGTGCAATTGAAAGAGATCAATGTAATCGGTGCCGAGCCGGCGCAGGCTCGCTTCTATAGAGCGGATAAGATGATGCCGGGAAGAGCCGGCATCGTTAGGCCCCTCGCCCGAGCGGAAAGTGGCTTTGGTGGATATAAGCACGCTATCGCGGCGCCCCTTGATTGCCTTGCCAAGAATTTCCTCGGCAAGGCCCCCTGAGTAAATGTCGGCAGAGTCAAACATGTTGAGCCCTGCTTCAAGGCAGATGTCGACGAGGCGGGTGGCCTCTTCGGCGCCGCTATTGCCCCAGGAGCCAAACAGTTCGCCGCCCCCTCCAAACGTGCCTGTCCCCATGCTAAGCACGGGCACCTTCAACCCTGCGCCGCCAAGCTGTCTGTATTCCATGGTCATATTGTCGGTGTGTAAAAGAAACAAGCCGTCCTCTCCTTTGATTCGGCAGTGTCTGCGCGCGCGGTCCCGGAAGAAACGCGCGAAAGCGCCAAATCAGTCAAAAATTTCTGTTTAAGCTTAGAGGGCAGCGGTTTCCGGCTCGGTCTCGTGCAAGCGGCCGTAATCGACGGTGAGTGCGCCGTCGTCGATGTCGGCGTAAATTTCCACAAAACGCCGGCCGAACCGGATGTCGCGCCAAGTGTAATCGTGCTGGCTCTGGACCGGCGCTGGGATGACAGTATCAACGCAGACCACCGAGGCCAGCAGCCGGGAGTCGCTTTCTTCAAGGTCTTTGATGCTCATGTTATGAAGCGGGCTTTGCTCATCGATGGTGTGCCGCAGAGTGAGGGCCGCCGGGAACATGATCAAGCGGTCAAAAGTTAGTTTAAGGGAATAGAAGCGGCGAACTGTCTCGCCTTCTTTGACTAATTCATTGCGGATCAGCATGATTCGAAACTCAGCTTCCACCATGGCTTGATGGCGCAGGTTGGCAACACGGAGCATTAAGGTTTGGCGGCCATCGAAGGCGGAAATCACGAGCGACTCGCTGAAAATGATGCGGGCTGTGGGACGCGAGAAGCGGACAAAGATAAGCCCCGTCATGACAGCCATCCAAAACATCCCCAGCGCAATCTCAATAGTAGCAAGGGCATGCCCATACAAGGTTGCCGGATACATGTGTCCGTAACCGACCGTGGCCAAAGTTTCGACGCTGAAGAAAAAAGCGTCGCTGAATGAGCCTGGCCGCATTTCGGCCACGCAATTGCCTCCCAGGCTATAGGCGGCGGCAAACAGCAGATTAAGAAAGAGGTAGAACCCGAGAACCAGGAGGGCGAACCGCGGCCAGCTCAAGGACAAGATCCAGTGATAGGTGTCGCGCCATTCCCATTTGCCGGCTTTGAGCTTGAGAAATCGCATCTTGCCTGCGCGGACGGCGATTGGCGGACTC
>JAOAPP010000042.1 GCA_025462985.1 Bryobacterales bacterium
AGTTGGTGTCAGTAGAAAAACTCCACCACATGCGCGCGGTGATCCGAACCGGTTCGGCTCCAAGATAGCCGCGCGCAATGCATCTCGGGGTCGGGTCGTCCAAGAGCTTTCTGATGGTTGCGGACGTCTTCCAGCAATCCAGATAGCGGCCGGCAATGAAGGTCTCTCCGTACTCCTTTTCGGCTGCCTGCTTATTTGCGATCAGAAACGGCTGTGAACGTAGACCGTTTCCGAAGCACGGAGCCGTGTCGCAGAAAGATTTCAATTCCTGAAGCGTCTCCTGGCGTAAACAGAGTCCGCCGGAGATGCCATCTCGTTCAAGCCGGGCAACTGCCTCATCTACGTCCACCGTTTCGAGAAGCGAGGGCTCCTCTGGTGTGTCCGTTGTAGGGCGCGAGCGTCGGCGCAAAATGGCAACAGCGATTTTCCGGACAATTGAGAATCGCCCGGTGAGGTACATGACCAAATGTGCCGGGCCGGGGCGCACGTAATCGTGTGCAGCACTCCAGTAGCGACGGATACGCTCGGATTCAGCGAACTCGGCGAACAACGATACATCCCTCCCGGTTCCCGGAGACGATCACAAGTCAAGTGGAACGCTTGAACCGTCAGGATACAGTTCATCCCCAGTCCGTACTAGTCTTTGTAGTACTAGGCTTCGCTAGGGAAGCTGATTATCCTCGGGTAATTCTGACGTGCTTGTGCTGAGCAGTTTCGCCGGACAGGATCTCGACGCTCCTCTTACTCACGGCAAAGAATTCGGCCAGCAGGCGTCGGAGTTCTTCGTTGGCCTTCCCCTTTTCGGGGATCGCGGCTACCTTCGCCTTTAAGACGCCTTCCGGGGTGATGCCAGCGATATCGCTTTTGGATGCCCTCGGAATGACCTTGACGGAGAGAATCAGAGTTCCTTCCGCCCGCAGCCGATTGCGCAGCGCATCGGGGTCAGACACTCTAGTAAGAGAAGACTTCGGACTGAACTCCCGGCTCGCAGACGACGAGCCGGGTGAACAGGGCGCGGCCATTGAGGGCTTTGGCCGCCATGCCGCGCACCAGTTCAGGGTGGTTATTATGCTCGCTGATGTGGCCCAGCAGGAGGGTGGACACGCTCCCGTCCAGGTCGTTGCGGATGAAATCGGCGGCCACTTCGTTGGAAAGGTGCCCGCGCCGGCCCATTACACGCTGCTTCACTGACCACGGATAGGGGCCGACCCGCAGCATTTCCAAGTCGTGGTTGGATTCGAGCAGCATCAGGTCGGTACCGCGCAGATGCACTCGCAGCGAATCGGGTACGTAGCCCAGGTCCGTTGCGATCGCGACCTTGATCCCTTCGGCCGAGAGGGTATATCCAACCGGATCAGCCGCATCGTGCGGAATGGTGAAGCTGGAGATATTGATATCGCCGACGCTGAAGGAGCAGCCGGCCTGAAACCGCTCGATGACCGGAGGATTTTCGCTCCAGTCGATATATTCCGCGCTGCCGTGGGTCAGATACACGGGAATGCGTCGCTTGGAACTCCGGCCGATCGCAAGCAACCCGCAGACGTGGTCGCAGTGCTCATGAGTGACCAGGATGGCATCCAAAGCTGCGATGTCTTCACCGATGGCGGCCAGCCGTTTCTTCACCTCGCGGGCGCTTAGACCGGCGTCGATCAGCACGCGCGTCCGCCCGGTCGCCATAAAGGCGGAGTTTCCGGCGCTGCTGCTCGCCAATATGCAGACCTTAACGATGGGCGGCCCCCGATACGACTTTCCCGTTCATAGCAGTGTCTGAAACAATCATCGCAAAAATGTTCGTGGGGTTGGAGTCGCCGCCGGTGAACCCTACAATAAGAGTTCGATGAAAGCACGTGTTTACGTCTCGATCAAGCCCAGCGTTCTGGATCCTCAGGGCCAGACCATCTGCTCGGCTCTCAACGGTTTAGGGCACCGGGAGATTGCAGCGGTCCGGCAGGGGAAGTACTTCGAGATTGCGGTGGCAGACCAGACACCGCAAGACAGGGCGGCTGCCGTTCTGGACGAAATTGCACGGGACGTGCTCAGCAATCCCGTGATTGAAGATTATCGGGTTGAAATTTTAGATTAGAAAGGCCTCTTTTCTTCATATGTGTGGAATCGTCGGCTATATCGGTGCACGCGATGCCGTGCCGCTCATCGTGGACGGCTTGCGCAAGCTGGAGTACCGCGGGTACGATTCGGCCGGGGTTGCGGTCCTTTCGGATGCGAAGTGCCTGGAAGTGCGCCGCGCCCCCGGCAAGCTGCGGAACCTGGAAGAAGCGATCCGGGCCAAGCCCGTTTCGGGCCATTACGGGATCGGGCACACACGCTGGGCCACGCATGGCCGCCCGACGGAGGAAAATGCCCATCCCCATTGCGACTGCAAGGGTGAGATTGTGGTCGTGCACAACGGGATTGTCGAGAACTACCAGGTACTTCGTAAGCAACTGACCGCAGAGGGCCACACATTCAAGACCGAGACCGATACCGAGGTGATCGCGCATCTCGTTGAGAAGTATCTGACGGAGAACGGCAGGCTGGAAGATGCGGTCCGCTGCGCGCTCAAGCTGGTTCAGGGCGTGTTTGCTATCGGTGTCATCTCCTCATCGGACCCGAGCAAGATCGTCGCGGCCCGTTCCGGCCCTCCGGTGGTGGTGGGCCTAGGCGACGGGGAGTTCTTCGTCGCCTCCGACGTTCCCGCCATCCTGAGCCATACGCGCGACATGTTCTTTCTTGATGACGGCGATATGGCGGTTCTCACGCCCAGCGGCGTCCGGCTGACGGATCTCAACGGAAAAACTGTAAGCCGCCCGGTTTCCCGGATCCTGTGGGATCCCATCATGGCCGAAAAGGGCGGCTTCAAGCACTTCATGCTCAAGGAGATCTTTGAGCAGCCGCGGGCCATTAAGGACACGATGCTCGGACGGATCGGACTCGAAAGCGGCCGGGTGTTCCTGGACGAAGTCAGCATCACCGAGGCTGAGTTTCGACAGTTCCAGCAGGTGAAGATCGTTGCGTGCGGGACCAGTTGGCATGCCGGACTGGCGGGGACGTTCATCATCGAACGCCTGGCGCGACTCCCGGTGGAAGTCGATTACGGCAGCGAATTCCGCTACCGCGACCCCATCATCCAGCCGAACACGCTTACAATCGTGATTTCTCAATCCGGCGAAACGGCGGATACATTGGCTGCGCAACGCGAAGCCAAGGCAAAGGGTTCGAAATCGCTCGCCATTTGCAACGTGGTGGGCTCCATGATCACCCGCGAGGCCGCGGGAACACTGCTGACCCATGCCGGCCCCGAGATTGGAGTTGCGTCGACAAAGGCGTTTACCTCTCAGATCACGGCGCTTGTGATTCTCGGCATGTATCTGGGCCAAGTTCGGGGGACGCTCAACTCGAAACAATCCTGCGGCATGGTGGAGGAGCTGGCCCTCATTCCCGGGAAGCTCGAACAGGTTCTTTCGAATACAGAAGTTTACGAAGAGCTTGTCAAGCACCTGTTTCGTGCGCAGGACTTCCTTTATCTCGGCCGCGGCATTCACTTCCCCATCGCTCTCGAAGGTGCGCTGAAGCTGAAAGAAATCTCTTATATCCATGCGGAAGGTTATCCAGCGGGCGAGATGAAGCATGGACCGAATGCGCTCATCGACGAAAGCCTGCCCGTTGTGGTGCTTGCCACCCGCGATCCGCTATCGGAGGAGAGCCAGGTCCACTATGAGAAAACGCTCTCCAACATTCAGGAAGTGAAGGCGCGCGGCGGCATTGTTGTGGCTGTCGCTTGCGAAGGAGATGAGGAGGTCGCCGCGATGGCCGACCACGTCATCACCATTCCGGTCACGCGTGAACTGCTGCTGCCTCTTCTTGAAATGGTTCCACTGCAACTGCTCGCGTACCATATCGCGGTCCGGCGCGGTTGCGATGTGGATCAGCCTCGCAATCTGGCCAAGAGCGTCACGGTCGAGTAGTCAGGCGGTCCCCATCAATTCTTTGAGGCGAAGGTATCCGGCGCGGCTGACCGGTACCTTTGTGCCATCCATAAGAGTCACGATCCTGGTGTCGCGCGTATACGGTTCGACTTTGGTGACGCGTTCCAGATTGACGAGGTAGGAGCGATGGGTCCGAACGAAACGGTCGGGATCGAGCGACGACTCGAGACTCGAAATCGTTTGCGCTTTCAAGTAGGTCTTCCCTCCGCTACGCAACGCCACATAGTCGTCCTGGGCCTCGGCATAGTCGAGCTGTCCCGAAGGAATGATGTGAATGCGCGTGCCGTCCTTGACAACAACCCGGTGCAGATAGCGCCCGGGCTCCCGCGCGGCCCGGTGCAGTTCGGCGGCCTCCGGCACGGCCGGCTTCTCGCCGATGCGACGACGGACTCGCCCTAAGGCCGTGCGGAAACGGTCGGCATCGAAGGGCTTCAGAAGATAGTCCACCGCGGCCGCGTCGAACGCCTTCATCGCGTACTGATCGTGCGCGGTCACGAAGACTACAGCGAGATCGTTCCCGACTAGCTCAAGCACTTCGAAGCCATTGAGCTTCGGCATCTGCACATCGAGAAACAGCAGATCGGGCCTGTGTTCCGCGACCGCTTTCACGGCATCGAAGCCGTTGCCGCATTCGGCGACGATCTCCAGATCCGCCTCCATCTGCGAATACTCGCGAATCAGTCCGCGCGCCAGTTCTTCGTCGTCGACAATGACCGCCCGGATCGTCATGCGCGTGCTCCCTTCACACCTTCCCAGGGAAGCGTGACCATGACGCGATACCGGTCACGCTCCACGTGAATATCCAAGGTTGCCGCGCCGCCGTACCTGGCCTGCAGCCGATTGCGGACGTTGATCAGCCCAAACCCATTCTTCTCCGGGACCGGGGCCTCGGGATCGAACGGGTTCTCGACAATGAATTGCAAACCATGCTGAGAGCGCGTTCCCGACATAATGATTTCTCCTCCTTCGACCAGCGTTGCGATCCCGTGTTTGATGGCGTTCTCAACCAAAGGCTGAACGAGCAGCGAGGGGACTTCGCAATGGTCGCACTCTCGATCGAATTCCTGCTTCACGCGCAAGCGGTCTCCAAACCGCACTCGCTCAACATCCAGATATGTACGAGTAAGCGCCAGCTCTTCGAAGAGCGGAACACTCCCGCGCTCTCCCAGCCTGAGGGAGTTTCGCAGGAATTCTGAGAGGCGGATGCACATTTCGCGTGCCCGCGAAGGGTCCACAGCAGTCAAGGCACTGATTGAGTTCAGGCTGTTGAACAGGAAATGCGGATTGATCTGCGCCTTCAGCGCCTTTAACTGCGCCTCGCGGGAGAGCACTTCGGCCTGGCGTGAATTTTCGACTGCGAGCACCAGGTAGTGCAAAGCGACGGAAAGGCAGTAGGTGAGAAGGATCAGGACGGCGACTGCCGGTATCGCTGGGGTGAACCGCTGCTTCAATCCGGGGAAGATTCGAGTTGCGCCGATCACAACGCCGCTCAACACTCCAGTCACGATTGCACTGGCCCAAATGGCCGTCACAAGATGGCCGACGGTGGCCCGACAGATCTTGCCCGTGTGCAGCGGAAGCAAGCGGCACACATACCAAGGGATCAAGCACACTGCCGCAAGAACTGTCGTCAGAGTGACCGAAACAGCGGCGCTCTCTGCAAAGGATAGCTTCGCCGAAAAGGCTAGAACCAAGCGATACAGGACCGCGACCGGCAGACAGGCCGCGCCATACGCCAGCAGTGCATTCCTGCTCCTGAACAAAGGGTGCATCTGCTCAGTTCTCTATCTCGACGCTGCTGCCGATCGAGTAGCCGGAAATGACCAGGGTGCAGAGATCCGGGATCGACCTGGCCTGTGGGATGGTCTTGTCCTCGAAAGTGCCCATGTAGCCGGCGCCGTGAACTGCCACCTTCCAGCCCTCTGGAATTTGGAGTTTGATGGCGCCGAAGACAGCAAACAGTTCGATTCCTGCCGACCACTCGGGCCCGCTAATCTGTGAACCGCGTAGATCAATCTCGGCGGTTCCGAAAATCGATTGCACCTGACCGCCCCGGAAATGCGGAGTTTCGAAGCGACGTTTCCAGACGCCGAGAACGACCGAGTCGTTCAGTACGTCATTCCGGCGAGCATCTGAGTTGTCCTCTGCTGTAACCGCCGGGCGTTTCCGGACCGAGGTCGCGTCCAGGGCTTTCGCAAGCCCTGCGATGCCCATGGCGATCAACAGAATCGAGACCGGCCAGCTTCCATCGTGCAGACGCACGTGGAACACGCCCACACTGACCAGCAGAAACATCACCCCGAAGATCATCATGAGGATGGACCAGGTACGTTCCCCTCTGGTTCGGCTGTCGGCCAGCTTGGCAACTCCGACCGCTACCAGCGCGACCGGCCAGAATGCCCAGGGATTGTGGACCGGGAGGAGGCCGATATTGCTCATGAACAGAAACGTTCCGGCCACGAGGAGGAACACCGCCATGATCAGGACCGGCTTGGCCGATCGCTGCCGCTGGAGCAACTCGGACTCAGTAGCTCTTGCGGCCATCGAAGCTCACCATTTTCACCAGGCCGGCAAGGAGGAGGGCCGCGGGCCAGAGATTCTGCATCTTCTCCAGCGAGAGCCACTGAATGCACGCGCCACTTGTGAGCAACAGGCCAGTAAGCAGGAGCACGAGAGGCGCCGCCACGTCCTGCCAATCTACTGAATGTTTCATCAGATAACCTCGAACTCGATACTAGGGCGAATGGGAAACGGACTCACGCCGAATTCGGCGAATGGCGGACGGCAACCGGCAAACGGCAGAAAGGCTACAGTGAAAATTGAGCACCTCGCATACAACACTGAAGTTGAACACTCGCGGTAAGGGTCTCTACCCTTTCACCCAGTCGGCGCAAGACTGGCTGGGGAAGCAGAGCATCCGAAACGGTCTGCTCACCCTGTTCATTCAGCACACCTCTTGCTCGCTTGTGATTCAGGAAAATGCCGATCCGGACGTCACGCTCGATCTTCGGGATTTCTTTGAACGGCTGGTTCCGGAGAGCGGGGAAGGATATCGTCATACCGCCGAAGGGCCTGATGACATGACGTCTCATATTCGCTCCACGCTGACGAGTACCTCGGTTTCCATCCCCGTAGTCAATGGATCGCTCGCTCTTGGCACATGGCAAGGGCTCTACGTGTTCGAGCACCGCGCTTATCCTCATACGCGGAGCATTGTCCTTCAACTTCTCGGGGAGTGAGCATTCCGTCACTCCGTGCGCAACGCTTGTATCGGATCTATCAGCGCTGCTCGCCTGGCAGGGATCACAATCGCCGCTAGGGCGACTCCGCACAAAACCACCGGAGCGATCAGAAAGGTGAGTGCATCGTACGGACTCGTGGCATAGAGGACGCCTGAAAGCAGCCGCATCAGAAACAGCGAACAAACGAGTCCGACACCGGTACCCAGCAACGCCAGTTTCATTCCGCGGAGGAGTACGAGTTTCAACACATCCGACCTGTGAGCGCCGAGGGCCAACCGGACGCCGATCTCCGGGACACGTTGTGCGACCGAGAACGCCAATACGCCCGCAATTCCAAGTGCCGCGAGCAGCAGTGCCACAGCCGCGAAGCTTCCTAGCAGAATCGTGTGAAAGCGTTGCGAACCGACGGACTCCTGAAGAGTGGCCTCCAACGTCGTTACGTTTGCAATCGGGATGGATGAATCGATCGCGTGGATGCGGGTACGGAGCGCTTCGATTTCGGCTTTGGGCTCAACGGCCGTCCGTACGACCACATTGACTGAGCGCATTGCGCCGGTTGCATTGTCGCCAAGATCGTCATCTGAAACCTGCTCATAGGGCACATACGTTTCCGGCTCCGTTTCGCGATCCAGCCCTTCGGGCTTTACGTCGCCCACCACGCCGACAATCGTCAGCCAGGGCGCTTTGGAGCCGGCTTCTCCCCATTTAATTTGCTTTCCGATGGGGTCCGAGCCGGGCCAGAACCTTCTCGCGAGCGTGTCCCCGATCACCACGACTTTTCTGGCGTTTTGGCCATCGCGCTCATCCGGGAAACGGCCACGCTTCAGGGGTATTCCCATTGCCTGGAAGAAGTCCCCCTTCATCCAGATATGGGCGACACTGCGCGAGAGGCGCAGAGTTTCGGGCATTTGCCCGTTGATCGAGAAGACCCGGTGTTCATCGATGCCGGGCGGCAGCGAAGTTGCTATCGCGGCGGACGCAACGCCGGGCACATTCCGAATAGATCCCATCACGCGCTGATAAAACTGACGGACCTGCGCGCCGCCCGGGTAGGCGCTTGCCGGGACGCTCAAGGACATGCTCAGGACGTGGTCCGGCTGAAAGCCCGGGTCTGTGGCGAGCAGTTTGTCGAAGCTGCGGATCAGCAAGCCGGCACCTACCAGCAGCACCAGGGCGAACGCAAACTGCGCCGCGACGATAGCCGAAAGCGTGCGGTTTTGTTTACGACCGGCAGTCTGGCTGCGACCACCCTCGCGCAACGCCTCGTTCACATCGACGTGGCCGGTCTGCATGGCTGGAAAGATTCCGAACAGAATCGCAGTGAACACAGACAGGCCCGCGGAGAACAGCATGACGCGCCCGTCGAGCCGGACAGCGCTTGCCATCGGTAAATCGAATGCGGCGGTTCTGACCAGAAGGCCGGTGATCCAGGAGGCGAGGACGATTGCCAACGCTCCGCCCAGGAGTGCGAGCGTCAGGCTCTCCATGAAAACCTGGACGATCAGATCCCGCCGGCTGGCGCCCAGCGCGACTCGGATCGACATCTCCCGCTTGCGGGCCGCGCCTCGCGTGAGCAGCAGGCTGGCGACATCGGCGCAGCCGATCAACAGAACAAACCCTACCGCCCCGAAGAGGACCAGCAGGATGGGCTGGACGCTGCCGACAACGTATTCGTGCAATGGGGCGACTTCGGCGTCCAGTACGGTGCTGCCGGTTCGCAGGTAGGCCGGGTAGATGCTCGTTGAGAGCACTTTCGCGATGTGCCTCACATCGTCCTGCGCCTGTCCCACTGTTGCGCCGGGCCGGAGACGGCCGATGACGGTGTGGTTGTACATGTAGCCGAAGCCTTCCCGCTCGTCCTTGCTGAAGCTGATGGGAACGAACACCTGGGCGGGCTCACTGTTGAAGCGAGGTCCGCGCACCGGGAAAGGCACGTCGTCCGGCATGATACCTACCACAACGTACGGAACCCGATCGAGGAGCACCGACCGGCCAAGGACGCCTCGATCGCCGCCGAATTTAGAGCGCCAGGCAGCGGCGCTGAGAAGGGCGACTTTGTGACCGTCGCGGTCTTCTTCTTCCGTGAAGTTGCGGCCCAGCATGGGCGCGACACCTAAAGTCTTAAATAACGATGCGGAGATCCGGGTTCCTTCAATGCGCTCCGGTTGCTGCACGCCGGAGAGTTCGAAGCGGCGGACATGAAAGACTCCGAGGTTCTCGAATGAGTGGTTGCGCCGGGCGAGTTCTTCGTAGTCCGGCGCGGAGAACGGAATGGCGCCCAACATGAGGTTTGAAAGCTTTTCGGAAACGACTACGAGACGGTCCGGCTGGTAGAACGGTAACTGCCGGAGCAAGACCGCATCGACGATGCTGAAAATGGCCGTGTTTGCCCCGATGCAAATGGCTAAAGCCGAGATCACCAGCAGCGAAAAGGCCGGGCGCTTCCACATGGAGCGCAGAGCAAAGCGGGTATCGTCCAGGACGTGTGCCATCGCTTTGGGTAAGGCAATCAGGAGCCCATTGACTGAGACGTTTTTTCAGAGGTTTGCGCCGGGGCAGAGTGTTCGGAATTGGGACGCGGTGGTCTGGAGTGCAACTCGGGACGAGGATGTCGGGTAGCGGTGCTAGTCGAGTTCAATGCAAGGCCCCTTCTGTGGAACCGACTCGGCGCACATCAGCAGAGATTCCAGGTTTTAAGCACCGCACTGCCTGGATTTGGCCCCCTTTGAGAGCTGCGGGCCCAATCATCCACTTCTGTGAACAATGACTTCACGTCGTGCTATTCGAGTCATGCTCGCCGGCTTGGTGTGTGGCTGGTGTGTCATGGCCCAGAACTGGTTCTCGGTCGGGGTGACGGGCTGCGTTCCAC
>JAOAPP010000067.1 GCA_025462985.1 Bryobacterales bacterium
GGATTTTCTCGTGATCTTTCCTCTGAAAGGCGATGGCCGCGCGCGTCTCGTCGGAACAGTGCGCGATGAGGTGCGACAGAGGGGCGAAGACCTGTCGTGGAACGATGTGAGTCATCGCGTGATTGAATGGATCAGCATCGACGTGATGTCGGTGAACTGGTTTTCGACCTACCATGTCCACCATCGGGTAGCTGATCATTTTCGCAAGGACCGCGCATTCCTGCTGGGTGACGCGGCGCACATCCATAGCCCGGTCGGCGGACAAGGTATGAACACCGGCATCGGTGATGCCGTGAACCTCGCGTGGAAGCTCGCTGCGGTATTGCACGGACGGGCGAAGATGTCGCTACTTGATAGCTATGAACCGGAGCGCATCGCCTTTGCGCGGCGGCTGGTCGCAACGACCGATCGGGCCTTCACCGGCGTGACGAGTTCGGGACCGATAGCGCGGCTGATGCGCTTGCGAATCGCGCCGCTGATGGCGCCGCTCATCTTCGCGTTTGGGACGATTCGACGCTTTCTGTTTCGCACTGTATCGCAGACGGCGGTGAACTATCGCGGAAGCAGCTTGAGCGAAGGACGCGCGGGAGAGATTCACGGAGGTGATCGTTTGCCGTGGGTCAGGATGGATGGGAACAGTGAGTGCAAGGACAACTTCGCGCCGCTGACCTCGATCGATTGGCAGATGCACGTGTACGGTGAAGCGATGCCACCGATGCGAACGCTGTGCGATGAGCGAGGGCTATCACTGCACGCTTTTCCGTGGCGTCCGGAGATGAAGCGAGTGGGACTGCGCCGCAATGCCGCATATCTCGTGCGGCCGGATGGCTATGTGGCCCTGGCGGACGCCGAAGGGAACGCGGCGACGGTCGCGACGTACCTAGATGCACGCCAACTTATGCCGGCGACGTAGTTTCTCCCTGGGAGGTCCGCTCTCATGGCTGATTTATTGAGGTGTGATGCGGACGGTGTTGGCGCGGCAGGAGCGGATGGGACCGCATGGGGTGGGCTGGGTGCTCTTGTTGAGGCAGACTTCGATCGCGGTGAGATAGTTGTTGCCGCAGGAGAGGGCGAAGCTCGATCTGGGTATGGAGGGATTGGCGGCGGTGAAGAGATCCAGAATCTGGCCGGGCGGCATGGAGATTGGATGGTCGAGATGGGATAGTGTCGAGGGAATCGCCACCGAGTGGAGGGCGTTGCGGGCGAGCGTGAAGAAGGCGTCGGGTGAGAGAGCGGAGCAGGTGCCGTGCGTGCGCCACTCGTGATTGAGGAGGCCGGTGTCGGGGTAGATGTCGCTCAAGGCGGCAGGATTTCTCGGGCCGGGCTCGGCTGAGCAATCCTGGGGGTAAGTGCCGTCGTTGTTCTGGGGCCATAGGCCGTGGAGGACGAACGCGGAGTGCTGGCTGCACTCGATTGCGTTAGGGTGCGAGTGGCAGAATTCGGGTGACCAGGAGAGGTTGAGGAGGTAGAAGTCGAAAGGCTGACTGGCCGTGGGTTCGCGGGCAAGTGCTGCGGGACGGGGACGAGGGACGGGCTCGGGCGTGGGCCGGGGGTTCGGGTTACAGGCCGCCAGCGGGAGAAGAAGGTCGAGGAGGACGATGACGGTTCTCTTCTTCATGGTGGGAGCATATCAGGGAAATTTGAGAGCTCACGAATCCGGTCTGCGTATTTTGTGTTGCTCCCGGACCCGACAATCAGTATGTTGGTTCGCATAAGGCACTAGTCTGCATGGGCCTCAGACGCAACGCAGGACTTCCGTCCTGCGCCATTGCCTTGCAAGGAAAACGTCATGGCTGAGACTGCACGGCTTCCTTCTGCCGGGACGAAGGCGGATCGCAGTGTAGGTCCTTCGCTTCGCGTGACAAACATCCTCGCCGTCGCGCTGCTGGCGCTCATGGGGATGCTTCTGTTTACGTCGGTGCGCCAGGAGTCGCAGACCTTTGACGAGTCGTCGCATCTCTTCGCGGGCGTCGAGTACTGGAAGCATGCCGACTTCGGGAGAAATCCGGAACACCCTCCGCTGGCGAAGCTGCTTGCCTCTCTGCCTCTGCTCTCCATGGGGCTGAAGGAGCCGCCGGTCGTGCCGATCCCCTACTTCAAGGGGCAGGACTTTGTGAACAGCTCGCAGTTCCTCTACTCAGGGGACGCTGACGCAATCCTTTTACGCGGGCGACTGGTGATTATGCTGTTCAGCCTGGCGCTTGGGCTTCTGGTGTTCGTTGCTGCGCGAGAGATGTTCGATCCGCTGACTGCGTTGCTTGCGGTTGGGTTGTTTACGTTTGAGCCGGTCCTGCTGGCCAATGGTGCGCTGGTCACGACGGACGTGCCGCTGGCTTGTCTCTTCTTTGCCTCCGTGTATACCTTCTATCGCTACGTCAAGAAGCCTACTGTTGCGCGTCTCGCGGTTTGTGCTGCGGCTACGGCGCTTGCGATTGTGACGAAGCACTCGGGACTTCTCATTCTTCCGACGCTGGTGTTGCTGGCATGCGTTGAGAACTTCATGGGATGGTTTGGCCGTGTCGACGGAATTGCGCCGGGAGCGTTGGACCGCTGGCCTCGACTGCGGCGGTTCACGTTGGCCTTAACGGTGATCGGCGTTGCGAGTTATGCCCTCCTGTGGGCCATCTATGGCTTTCGCTATGCCGCGAGACCCGGGGAACTGCAGATGATCCCGACACTCGCGAACTATGCCGCGGGTCTCAAGCACCCTCTGCAGCAGGCCGTTATCGCGCTTATGGCTCGCCACCATCTGCTGCCGGAGGCCTACCTTTACGGCTGGGTCGATATCCTTCTGATCCCGGGAATGCGTTCGACGTTTTTGTTCGGGCATGTGTTTGGTACGGGGCAGTGGTTCTTTTTTCCTGCTGTCTTCCTCATCAAGACCACCCTTACCCTGCTCGTGTTTCTTTTGCTGGTTCCGTTCGCCCGCGTTCGCGATCGACGGCGTGAGCTACTGTTTCTTGCGATCCCGGTTGCCTTATTTCTGGGGGTGGCAGTTGCCTCGATGTTGAATCTGGGGGTTCGCCACATTCTGCCGATTTATCCGTTTTGTATTGTTCTTGGGGCTGCCGCGGCTGGTTCTCTTGTGCGTCGGTCGGTCGTTGGCAGGGTCGTGGTCGCGGCGCTTCTGGTGCTCACGGTCGTCTCGTCGATGCGATCGTTTCCGGATTTTCTGGCTTACTCCAACGAGGTCGCGGGGGGACCTTCGCGAACTTACCTCGTCGTTACCGACTCGAATGCCGATTGGGGGCAGGGCCTGAAATGGACGAAGAGGTATCTCGATCAGCACCCGGCGCCTGAATGCTGGTTCGACAATTACAACCCCCTTGTGCCGGTGAGCTACTACGGCATTCAGTGCAGGCCGCTGCTCACCGGCATGGGGCACTTCATCGGAATGGTTCCGCCGGGAACAATGCCATCGACGATCTCCGGCGTGGTGCTGGTGAGTGCGACTGAAACCTCGGGTATCTTGTGGGGGCCCGATACTCTGAACCCGTACGCGATCTTTCGCGACAGGCAGCCCGACGCGAAGATCGGCAATGTTGTGCTGGTTTATCACGGCAGCTTTGATGTTCCGTTGCTTGCTGCGCAGAGTAAGGCCACCGCCGCCGCCGGTCTGCTCAGACAACATCGATTTCCGGAGGCGGTCGCACTGGCGCAGGACGCTGTCCAACTGGCTCCGGATTCAGCCGAGGTCAATGCAGTTCTGAGTCAGGCGCTGCTTGCCTCGGGCCGGGAAGAGGAAGGGAAGCAGGCGAATGCCAGGGCCCTTCGCCTCGCGCAGACGATCCATCCGGATTATCAGAGGCATCTGGTCGAACAGTTGCTAAAGCCGAGCGGCGGGTCGTGAGCTGATGGGGACGATCTTTGCGATAAGGAACATATGGGCCAGTTTGATGCCGAATGTCGCGCACTACGGGATTCTTACGAAAAGGAATCCAGCAGTTCGGTTTTATTGGAGCGCCGCGGGTGCCCGCGGTGATTGCAACTGCGATTACGTCCAAGGCGCAGGCTATTCAGGACGCGGAGCGCGCGCGCAATGAGCTGGCGAAGACGCAGGCAGAGGCGGCGAAGACCGTTGCCGAAGCCGATGGCGAAGCGAAGGCCGCTGTGACTCGAGCCAACGGCGAGGCGGAGGCGAACAAGATTCGCCAGACCTCGCTGACTCCGCAGCTTCTGGAACTGCGCAAGATCGAGAACCAGAAGGCGCTGATCGAACGCTGGAATGGACAGCTTCCAACTGTGCAGAGCGGCAACGGCGGACTGCTGATGCAACTGCCGAAGGCGCAATAGCATTCTGCCTTGGGCGACCCGCTCGATATGGGTTCGCGGGCCTGCCTGGCTCAACGGGTATGAGAGTGTGACGCGGTTGTTTTGCGACTGCTCAGATCCTGATTGGTCCAGGTTTGCCCCATGCCTGGCTCTTATCAATGAAGAGATGCTTCGAAGAGATGCCGACTGGGCCGCGCGGGTTGGGCACGACCGCCAAGGTCTGCTGGTGCAACCTGACAGCAGAGTAGCTGCTCTAAGGCTGTGACGGTCCACTAATAGAGGGAGTGCCATGGCAAAAAAGAGTGCGAAGAGTTTGATCGATCCAACCCGGCTGGAGCCGGTGCGTAAGAAGGATGGGTTGCTGCAGGTGATTGTGGAGACGCCCAAGGGAAGCAGAAACAAATTTTCCTTCGATGTAGAGCAGGAGATATTTTCTCTGAAGAAGGTGTTGCCGGCGGGAATGGTG
>JAOAPP010000074.1 GCA_025462985.1 Bryobacterales bacterium
TGCAGCCCACTCTCGAGTATCACGCGAATGTGGGCGGGGACACAACCCGCAGCAGCGGGGTAGTGGTGGGTTTTAGGGTGTATCTGAAACTGTAGTTGCCGGAACGGCGGATGTTGAGGAGCTTCGATTGGATTACATATTGGCGCTGGATCAGGGTACGACAAGCTCCAGAGCAGTCATTTATGACAAGAGCGGGTCTATCCGCAGTATCGTGCAGCGGGAGTTTCAGCAGTTCTACCCGCAAGCTGGGTGGGTAGAGCATGATCCCGCAGAGATCTGGGCCTCGCAGATGGGCGTCGCAATTGAAGCCGTGAGCCGGGCACAGGTGAGGCCGCGCAATATCGCGGCGCTTGGGATCACGAACCAGCGCGAAACGACGATCATCTGGGATCGAAAGACAGGAGTGCCGATCTACAACGCGATCGTTTGGCAGGACCGCCGCACCGCAGAAATGTGTAATCAGCTTCGGAAAGGCGGTCTGGAGGACGTGATACGCCAGAAAACCGGGCTGTTGATTGATGCCTACTTTTCAGCCAGCAAAATCATGTGGATGCTTGAGAACGTCGAAGGCGCGAGGGAGAAGGCCGTGGCCGGAGAACTGGCATTCGGTACCGTCGATTCCTGGCTGATCTGGAATCTCACCAGTGGAAAGCTGCATGCGATGGATGCGACCAACGCGTCTCGCACGATGCTGTTCAACATTCATGAGGGTACATGGGACAAAGACTTGCTCTCGGCAATGCGGATTCCCGAATCGCTGCTGCCGACCGTGCGGCAGTCGAGTGAGGTGTATTCAACCGTCTCGACGACTCTGGGCCTGGCGGATATTGCGATTGCTGGCGTGGCTGGCGACCAGCAGGCGGCATTGTTCGGTCAGGCATGTTTCCGGCCCGGCATGGCGAAGTGTACTTACGGGACCGGAGCATTTCTCTTGCAAACGCTCGGTGAAGAAAGCAAGGCTTCAAGAAACCGTCTCTTGACGACGGTGGCCTGGCAGCGAAACAAGAAATTGGAATACGCGATGGAAGGCAGCATCTTCATTGCGGGCTCTGTGGTGCAGTGGCTCAGAGACGGCTTGGGGCTGATTCGATCCTCTGAGGATGTCGAGAGCCTGGCGCTTAGTGTTGCCGACAATGGCGATGTTTATCTTGTGCCGGCCTTCACGGGCCTGGGGGCTCCACACTGGGATCCGCATGCCCGCGGAACGATTATCGGAATTACGAGGGGCACGAAGGCTGGTCACATCGCGCGTGCATCGCTTGAGAGTATTGCGTTCCAAGCGGACGACCTACTGAAGGCGATGATGGACGATTCGGAAATTCCGATCGAACAACTGCGCGTGGATGGCGGGGCCGCCCGGAACGATACCCTAATGCAATTCCAGGCGGATCTGCTGGGCATTCCAGTGGTACGGCCGGCAATCACTGAAACTACTTCACTCGGAGCCGCATATCTGGCGGGGCTGGCCGTAGATTTCTGGAAGAACACCGACGAAATTCAATCGCAGTGGAAAATGGACAAAGAATTTCAGCCTTCCGCCTCGGCCGGAGAAGTGGATCGGCTGCGCGATCGCTGGCATCAAGCCCTGGAGCGAGCGAAAGGCTGGCATGAAGCGGACAGTCAGGCCAATACTGCGGCTTCCTGAGAGAGCATATGACACGACAGGAAATGCTGACTCGAGTCCATTCCCATAAAGCGGAATGGGACATCATCATCGTGGGCGGCGGGGCAACCGGAGTGGGAGTTGCAATCGACGCGGCGTCGCGTGGATACGACACGTTGCTGCTCGAAGGCAGTGACTTCGGCAAGGGCACATCGAGCCGCAGCACAAAACTGGTTCATGGCGGAGTGCGGTACCTGGAACAGGGGAATGTTTCCCTTGTTATGGAAGCCCTGAAAGAGCGTGGAATATTGCGCCAGAATGCACCCCACCTGGTTAGCGATCTGGCTTTTGTGGTGCCGAACTATGACTGGTGGGAGGCGCCTTTTTATGGATTAGGACTGAAGATCTACAATCTTCTCTCCGGTAAATACGGCTTTGGTCCTTCGAAGATTCTCTCGCGCGAAGAGACTCTGCAGCGCCTGCCGACCATCAATGAGGACGGGCTTCGCGGCGGGGTCGTGTATTACGACGGGCAGTTCGACGATGCGCGGCTGCTTATCAACATGGTTTCGACGGCCGCCGAGCAAGGCGCAACGCTCGTGAATTACTGCCGGGTGACTGGGCTCAGCAAGGACGAAGAAGGGTTTGTAAACGGAGTCAGCGCGGTGGATATGGAGGCTGGCGAAGAGTTCCAAGCAGAAGCAAAAACGGTCGTCAACGCGACCGGCCCTTTCACCGATCATGTTCGAAAATTGGCGGATGCGGATGTGGAACGAATCATCGCGCCCAGCCAAGGAATTCACCTGGTCTTCGACAGATCCTTTCTGCCGGGAACTTCGGCAATCATGGTGCCGCATACGAGCGACAAACGCGTGATGTTCGCCATACCGTGGCACGAGCACACATTGGTCGGAACGACTGACACAGCAATTCCGGATGCAGTGCTGGATCCTTCTCCGATGGCGGAAGAGATTGAGTTCATTCTGAAGACCGCGGCCCAGTATTTGCAGAAAGCGCCGACCAGAGCCGACGTTCTGAGCGTATTCACCGGGATACGGCCACTCGTAAAGGCTACCGGGTCCAGTAATACGGCCGCGCTTTCGCGAGACCACACAATTCACATCGATGAATCTGGGTTACTCAATATCACAGGCGGTAAGTGGACCACTTACCGGCACATGGCCGAGGATTGCGTGAACCATGCGGCGACACTCGGCAAACTTCCGGAGCGAGACTGCGTAACTAAGCACTTGAACATTCACGGCTTCCACGGGCAATCGAAAATTTTTGGAGCATTGTCGTTCTACGGAGCTGACGCCCCTGCGATACAGGAACTGGCGAAGGGAGATCCCGAGTTGGCTGCGCCTCTGAGCTCCCAACTTCCATACATAGGAGCCGAGGTCATCTGGGCCACAAGACAGGAGATGGCCAGGACAGTGGAGGATGTGCTCGCCAGGCGAACACGAGCCTTGTTCCTTAACTCCGGAGCGGCACTCGACGCTGCTCCTAAGGTGGCCTCGTTGATGGCGCGGGAGTTAGACTTCGACGCGGCGTGGGAGCAAGGCCAGCTTACCGAGTTTCGGCAGGTCGCGACACACTTTCAGTTGCCCACGAGCTAGAGGAAGCAGCAACTCTTTCCAGGATTTTCACGGCTGCCGCAACCCCGCCCGAAGCCCGGGCGGCTTGCCGCAGTCGCACAGCCTGGGTACGATACCCATTCTGATTCGGCAGCAAGGATCGGAGCGCAGATCGGAGTCTTTCAACTTTCAGGGCAGAGGGCGGGATGACGATTCCAGCTCCGGTTCGTGCAAGCCTGGCGGCAATAGCAGGCTGGTCGTGAGCAAGTGGGATGGCAACCATCGGCACGCCAAAATAGAGCGATTGTTGCGTGGTGTTCATGCCGGAGTGCGTGATCGTGACAGCAGCTCGTTTTAAGAGTTCCAGTTGCGGGGCATAGTTGACGACTAGCGGATTGCCAGGCAGTTCCCTGCTGTTCTGCGATTCCGGGTGGCCGAGTGACAAGACGAGCTGCGCGTTTAGCGGTGCACAAGCTTCGGCCATCACACGAAACATGTCGTTCTGCTCTTCCTGCAGGGTTCCGATGGAACCGTAGATGAGAGGGCGACCATCGAGTTTCTCATAGGGAAACGGAATGCGTGCAGAGTGCTCGTCAAACCAGGGGCCTAGATAGTGGAAGTCCTTCGGCGGACAGTCGCGAGGGAAGTCGAACTCGCGGGGCATCTGAGCGAGTTGCGCGATCCGGGAGAAGGAGTCGTCCGGGGTCTTGAGAACAGGCAAATTCCATTTCTCGCGGTAGTTATTCAGGGCCTTCTGGATAGGCGCAATGAAGCGATCCGAGACTGCATACCCTGCGGCGTTGCGGATCCGGCCGAACATCGAAGTCGTGTAAGTCCAGGCGACAAAAGGAGGCGGAATTGATAGTTCGCGATTCAGCGGGAGGCTGGTGCAAACGCTGACGAAGGGAATCCCGAGGTGCTCAGCAACGGAAGCCCCGGCGGGTTCGTTTTGATCGACAATAGCGACGTCGATTCCTTCATGGTGGAAGGCATCGGGTCCATCATGGAGGATCGAGTAGGCAATGGCGCTCGCGCATTGGATCGCGAACTTAAGGGATTGGGAACCTTTAAGCGCCGCCAGTTTCGCCACCGTAGCGTTGAGAGTTCCAGCCGGAAAGTCGTCATTCCCGAGCGGAACGAAATCGAGTCCGTGAGCTCTTGCCTTCGGTTCGAGGTCGCGGACGTGGAATACGGTGACGCGATGCCCCCGAACGAGGAGTGCCCGTCCGATAGCGGCGAGAGGATCCAGGTGCCCGGACACGGGTGGGCAAATTATGGCGAAGTGAGCCATTGCTGCGAACGAACTCATGGTAGCGCGCCCCGGTAGGATGGACTGAGAACGAGAAATGAACTATCGAACGCTGGGACGGACAGGATGGAAGGTGTCGGAGATCAGTTTCGGCGCATGGGCCATCGGAGGAGCCTGGGGCGAGGTGGACGACCGCGAAAGCATGGCCGCGCTCCATAGCGCGATCGATTGCGGCGTGAACTTCATCGATACGGCAGACGTGTACGGCGACGGCCGAAGCGAGCGCCTGATCGCACAGCTCAAACGGGAGCACAAAGAGGAAATCATCGTTGCCACGAAGGCCGGGCGTAAGCTTCCGGCGCAGACGGTTGAAGGGTATACACGAGAGAATCTGACCGCTTGGGTCGAGAACAGCTTGCGCAATCTGTCGATGGAGTCGCTCGATTTGCTGCAGCTTCACTGCCCTCCGACCGGGCTGTATTACAGGCCGGAAGTGTTCGGATACCTGGATGATCTGGTTGCAGCGGGCAAGATTCGGTTCTATGGTGTCAGCGTGGAGCGCGTTGAAGAAGGCCTGAAAGCGATCGAATATCCGAACGTGCAGACAGTGCAAATCATCTTCAACTGCTTCCGTATGCGGCCGGCCGCATTGCTGTTCCGCCAGACGCTCGAGAAGCAGGTGGGAGTGCTGGCGCGGGTTCCGCTGGCCAGCGGCTTGCTCACTGGGAAATTCAAACGCGATTCGCAGTTTTCGGCGGGAGATCACCGGAACTTCAATCGTCATGGGGAGGCGTTCGATCAAGGCGAGACATTTTCGGGAGTGGATTACGAAACAGCGCTGGAAGCAGTGGAGGAGATCCGCCACATCCTTCCGGCAGGCATGA
>JAOAPP010000091.1 GCA_025462985.1 Bryobacterales bacterium
AGAACACGACTCCGGCTCTTTACATTCGTCACTTCGGTCCTGTGACGACTCGGGACATTGTTGTTGTCGCGGGCTGTCTCGTCTATGAATGGAAATCGCTGGCTGCCTTCCCACTGCTGTTCCGCAATCTGGGCCGTACCTGGGCCAAGCGTCGCGTTATCATGAGCAAGCGTCGTGCCGACGACCGGTACATCGCGAGCTGGTTCCGCGATCAGCCTGTCAGCTTTCCGGCTTCGCTTCCCGATACACCGGAAGCGCCAGGAGAAAAGACAGCCGGCGATTGAACCGGTTTTATTCCCGATTCATTCATGCGCATTGCTCTGCTGGGGACACGTGGCATCCCGGCTAATTACGGTGGTTTCGAAACATTCGCGGAAGAACTCTCGGTTCGCCTGGTAGAGCGCGGCCATTCCGTCACGGTTTACTGCCGCCAGCAACACGAGGCATCCGAATACCGCGGCGTCCGCCTGCGCCATTTGCCCACCATTCGCCATAAGTACTTCGATACGGTCGCGCATACCGGCTTTTCGACCGCTGATTTGCTACTGCGACGCTTCGACGTGGTGCTTTACTGCAATGCCGCAAACGCCATCTTCACTCTTTGGCCGCGCCTGCTCGGAATGCCGACTGCCCTCAACGTGGACGGCGTCGAACGGCATCGCAAGAAGTGGAACCAGGTCGCGAAAGCATACTATCTGCTTTCCGAATGGATTGCTACATGGAGCGCCTCGCGGGTGATTACCGATGCCGAGAAGATTCGTGAATATTATTACGAGCGTTACGGCAAAGACTCCGTTTTCATTCCGTACGGGGCAGAGGTCGGCCCGGTTCCCGAATCGAACCTCGTGCGCGAGCTTGGTTTGGAGCCCGGCAAATACGTTCTTTACGTAAGCCGTCTGGAGCCGGAGAACAACGCGCTGCTGGTGCGCCGGTCTTTCGAACGCGTCCAGACCGATTTCAAGCTGGTGATTGTGGGTGATGCCCCGTATGCGGACGCCTATATCCGGGAAGTGAAGGATACGTGCGACGGGCGCATTCTCTTTCCTGGCGCGATCTACGGGGACGGCTACAAGCAGCTTCAGTCCCACTGTCACGCCTATGTGCAGGCCACTGAAGTGGGCGGGACGCATCCGGCGCTGATTGAGGCGATGGGTCGCGGAGCACTGGTTCTGTACTTCGACACTCCCGAAAATAGTGAGGTCGCCGGGGATGCTGCCGTGTCCTTCACAGACGATCTGCCTGAAAAGCTGCAATGGGCGGTGCGTGTTCCAAAGGAGGAGCGCAGCCGTTGGGGCGCGAAGGCGATGCGGCGCGTGGAGAGGCTTTATAGTTGGAATGCTGTCACTGATGCTTACGAAGAGCTTTTTCGGAGTTTGTTGTAGTTATGAGTAGCCCGGTCGAACTCGCAGCCGCGGAGCCTGTCGCGGCTTCGCCGGTGAAGGCGCTGCCTTACCGATCCTGGGTAGAAGTCTCGCGTCCGCAGATCGCGGCAAATTTTCGTGCGATTCAACGTGTCGTCGGCAAGAGCGTCGAGATCATGCCGGTTGTGAAAGCCGACGCGTATCGGCACGGTGCGATTGAGGTTTCGCGCACTCTCGAGCAGCAAGGCGCCAAGTGGCTTGCCGTGAGCAACACGGAGGAGGGTGTTGCGCTGCGTGAGGCAGGAATCTCGGCGCGCATTCTAGTGATGGCGGACTTCCTGCCGTTCACGCGGGAAGCAATGCTCGCGCACCATCTCACTCCGGTCATCCATAGCCTGGAAGACATTGCTGAACTGAATAAGCTGGCGCAATCGCGCTCAGAAAAGGTTCGTTTTCATTTCAAGGTCGATTCGGGTCTCAGCCGGCTTGGCGTTCGCTGGGATGCGGCGGGAGTAGCCGAGGCCATTCTGGGAGCGCCGAACCTGGAACTCGAAGGGCTGATGAGCCATCTCGCCTCGCCCGCCAATTACGGGACCAAGCAGACCGAAGAGCAGATAGCTGCTTTCGACCGGCTGGCAGGACACCTCAAGGCGGCCGGCATTTCGCCTTCTCTGGTTCACCTTTCCGCAACCATTCCGATTGCGTACGGGCGCCGGCAGGCATGGCGCGGGATGGTACGGCCGGGGCACGCCATCTACGGATACGTTTCGCCTGCGCGAGGTCACGCTCCGGCGCAGGTTCTCGACGTGAAGCCCGCGCTCACCTGGCGCGCCACCGTTCTCTCGGTAAAGGACCTTCCGGCAGGAGCAAGCGTCGGCTACGGTGGAATGTTTAAGACAATCGGACCGACCCGGGTCGCCACGCTCGCAGCCGGATACGCTGACGGCATTCCGCACAAGCTGTCGAACCGGGGGAGTGTGATCGTGCATGGTTGCGTGGCCCCGATCATCGGCGCGGTTTCCATGGATATGACCTCCGTAGATGTCACCCATGTCCCGCAGACTCGGGTCGGCGATGCTATTACCCTTCTTGGCGCGGAGGGGAATGTGCAAATCGACGCACAGCAAATTGCTAAAATCGCCGGCACTATTTCCTATAGTGTGCTCTGCGGTATACACGCCCGAGTGAAGAGAATCTACGTCTAAACTGTTCCCCAGCCAATGTTCTGACGGGTTTGCCATGGGCTGTTCATGGTAAATTCAAGAGGCGTTCCGGACAAATCGGGAACAAACTGGGGAGCGATTCCGTCCTCCTCACAGCCGGAGATCTCGTTTACTTGAAAAAAAAGTGGAAGGTTCTACTTCTGATTGGGCTGCTCGTCGTGGTAGCGGGCGCTGTTCTGGCGAGTATCAAAATTAGCCAGCGCGGCGTGGTGACAGTGCAGACCGGGAAGGTGAGCCGAACGGATCTCACTTCGCTCGTCACAGCATCGGGGGAGATCAAGCCCCGGAACTATATCAATATAGGCGCCAATGCGGGGCCGGCTCCCATCACGGCGATACTTGTAAAAGAAGGGGATCGCGTTCGTAAAGGGCAGGTGTTGGCGAGACTGGCGAATGTGCAGCCGAGCGCCGATTTGAGAGCACAATCGGCTGCCATGAACTCCGCCCTGGCCGATTCAGCAGCGGGAGAGGCTGGATTGAGATCGGCGGACGACAACATCGCTGTGGCGGAGGCGCAGTTGGATCACGACCGCGCTGACCTGGAGCAGAAGAAGACAGACCTCGACCGCAGTCAGGAACTGTTCAATTCCAAGCTGATCGCGCGGCAGGATTTCGAGGCGAAGAAGTCTACATACGACCTGGCTGCCGCGACCTTGGTGGCGGCAGAGAAGAAGGTGGCGCAGGCGCGATCATCGCGCGCCCAAATCGCTGCTCAATTGACATCGGCGCAGACAAAAGTGGCGCAATCGCAAGCGATGGTGGCCCGCTCAAAAGATATTCTTGGCCAGTTTGAGGCCGTAGCGCCTCTGGATGGTATTGTTACCAATCTTCCGGTTCGCGTGGGGGAAACGGTCGTTCCCGGCGTTCAGAACTCCGCATCGTCCACGATCATGACCATCGCCGACATGTCGATCATCACCGCCGAAGTCCACGTGGATGAGACGGATATCGTCAGTGTCAAGCTGGACCAGAAGGCCGACGTCACCATCGACGCTATCCCGAACAAGACGTTTAAAGGCAAGGTGATCGAGATAGGCGATACGGCCCTTGTGCGCTCCACTGGTGTCGCTGCTTCCCAGAGTCAGACATCGAGCCAGGAAGCCAAAGATTTCAAAGTTGTCATTGCTCTGGACATTCCGGAAGATCTGGTGAGGCCGGGCTTGTCCTGCACTGCCAAGATCGTCACTGCCACGCGCGGGCACTCGCTGGCTATACCAATTCAGGCGCTGACGGTGCGGGAGGAAGGGCAGTTGCATCCGCCCAAACCGGGCACCGAGCCGAGGCCGAATGACAAGGCCGGCAAAGAAGAGCTGCAGGGGGTTTTCGTCCTGAATGGCGACAAAGCGGTCTTCCGGAAGGTGAGTACGGGCATCACGGGCGCCACCGAAATCGAAGTGCTCGATGGATTGAAAGAGGGCGATCAGATTGTTACTGGAAGCTACCAGGTGATCCGCACGCTACGCAATGAGGCCAAGGTGAAGGTGGACAACAAGCCGCCTGTCATATCGACGCCGAGTGCCGGCTAGTTCGCTCGTCGAAAATAGAAACATGCCGACACTTGAAACCCTGCCCGAGAATCTCACTCCCCAGCAGCGCGAAGAGCGCGGGGACCAATTAAAGCGAGATGGCATCGTTATCCGTACGTACGACCTCTGGAAGACGTACATCATGGGTGACCAGGAGATCCATGCTGTGTCGGGCGTGGATATCGAAATCAAGCGCGGTGAGTATGTTGCCATCATGGGCCCTTCGGGATCCGGAAAATCGACGCTTATGAACCTGATCGGCTGCCTCGATACGCCGACCAAGGGCCTGTACTATCTGAACGGGAAGCTCGCCAGCGACATGGAAGACGACGAGTTAGCCCGCATTCGGAACAAGGAGATCGGGTTTGTTTTTCAGACGTTCAATCTCCTGGCGCGCTCTTCTGCCCTTCAGAATGTGGAACTGCCTTTAATTTACGCCGGGATCTCGTCGGCGGAACGCGCAAAGCGGGCGAGAGAATCGCTCCGCGCGGTGGATCTGGAGCAGCGCATGAACCACAAGCCGAACGAACTCTCGGGCGGTCAGCGCCAGCGCGTGGCGGTTGCGCGGGCCCTGGTGAACCGGCCTTCCATTCTGCTGGCCGACGAGCCTACTGGCGCTTTGGACACTCACACCGGGAACGAAATCATGGCGCTCTTCGAGCGCCTGTACGAGCAGGGCAATACCATCGTTCTGGTGACCCATGAACTGGATATTGCGAATCATGCCCACCGGATCATTCATATCCGCGACGGCAAAGTAGAACGAGATGAATCCGTTAGTAGGGGCACCGCTTCTAAGAGTTAGGTGCCGCTATTCGAACGGCTAAGATCAAGTTTTATGTTGCCCCGTTTGGCTTCTACTGGCCAGAATCAACTTCGGCGTGGGCAACTCTGCTTCGACATGCCTAATCTCTTTCCAGCAGACTTAGGGCCGCCAGGCTCCGCTGCCGTCCACTCATCTCCGGACGAGCAGGCAGAAGCGCCAGCCAAAGATGGAACGCCGCTTCGCATCTTGATGGCCGAGGATAATGTGATCAACCAGCGGGTGGGTCAGCTGATCCTGAAGCGGGCCGGGTTTAACATCGACCTGGCCAATGACGGCAGAGAAGCTTTGGAAGCACATCGCAGGACGCCTTACCATGTCATCCTGATGGATTGCCAGATGCCGGTAATGGACGGATTCGAAGCGAGCCGCAACATTCGCCGGCTTACGGAGCCTCAGCCGGTGATCATTGCGGTGACGGCTAACGCTCTGGTCGGAGAGCGCGAGAAATGCCTGGAGGCAGGCATGGACGACTATCTTTCGAAGCCGTTTCAGGCCGACCAACTGGTCTCGCTCATCAGAAAGTGGAGCGAGGTAAAACGCAGCGGGTGAGTTCCCTTACCTACGCCAGATCAACAGTAGGCCGAAAAGCACCAACCACAGAAAATCCAGGTAATGCCAGAACAGTGACACCCCGCGGGTGACCACTCGGGTCTTCATCTGATACTTCGGTCCGCTGACCTGCTCGCGAGTTCGGATCAGCAAATAGGCCAGTCCTCCGAGCCCCAGCACAATGTGCAGCCCGTGCAGACCGGTGAAGAGGAAGATGAACCAGGAATGCGGGTTGCGCTGCAGATTGATCCCCGAGTGCAGAACCTGTATCCAGGCGGCGGCTTGGCCTAAGAGAAAGAAAAACCCCAACCCGGTGGTCCAGGCCAGCATGCGGAAGGCTTTTTCCTGCTCATTCTGCGTCAGTGCCTTCCGAGCGGCTTCCAGTGTTGCGCTGCTGCCTAGCAGCGCGGCGGTAGTCAGCCAAAGCACTTTCGGGATCTCGAGACGGCCCCAGAACGCCGGAACCTGAGAACGGATTACGAAGACCGCGATCATGGCGCCGAAGGTCATCGTAACGGTGGCGAGCACCACCACGGCGGTGAGTGTGGAGAGTGAGTTCAGGTCGCTTTCGCGTGCTGCCGGGGAGGAGATGGACGTCACGGTTCCATTTTCGCTCTGCGGAATTGAGCAGGACGTAATTTATCCCCACGCAAACGGCGAGTGAGCCCGTCGGAGAATTAGCCCATAATGCGTATATGTCAGATGCTCGCGTTTTTTTGCTTGCCGGGGCCGCTCTCGTTTTCAGCCTAGTCGTCCACGGGGCCGAATCAGATGCCCGCCTGCGCGAAGCGTTTCGCAATCCGGCCAAAGATGGCTGGACCTACGTTCATCTCGAGGGGAGCCCGGCCGAGATTGGCTTCCAGCACGGGTATCTGCTCACCGCTGAGATTGAAGACGCCAAGCGTGCGATTGAACTTGGTTCGGTGCATGGTTTGAAGCAAAGCTGGGAGGAGCTTCGCACCGTTTCGATGACTGTTCTCCTTCCACATGTGCCTGACGAGTACCGGCGGGAGTTGCAAG